>DATLZC010000294.1:0-4691 GCA_035574215.1 Dehalococcoidia bacterium
AGGAACTGTGGGTGGCATGGCGTTGTACGTGGAACTCGACAAGGAGCTGAGCCCCGAGCTCCAGCAGCTCAAGGAGCAGGTGCACCGCTTCGCCGCAGAGGTGCTGCGGCCGGCGAGCGTCGAGCTCGACAAGCTGGACCCGGAGGCCGTCATCGCGCGGGATTCGATTCTGTGGGACGTGTTCCGGCAGGCCTACGAACAGGGCTACCATACGAGGGCGCTGCCACCGAGTCTGGGCGGCGTCGGACTGGGGCCTTTGGGGAACCACATCGTCGCCGAGGAGATGGGCTGGGGCAGCGCCGACTTCGCGATCGCGCTCGGTGTAACGTCGTTCCCGTTCTCATTCGCGGCGGGTCAGGCGGCGAACAGCCCCCGTCTCATGGAGGAGGTGGTCAAGCCGTTCATCGAGGACCGGGAGGCCAAATACATCGGCTGCTGGGCCATCACCGAGCCCGGACACGGCTCCGACACGCTCATCGTCGGGACCGAGTTCTACCGCGACCCGAAGGTCTGGTGGGGCGTCACGGCGCGAGAGGACGGCGATGAGTGGGTGATCAACGGGCAGAAGTCGGCCTGGGTGTCGAACGGCACCATCGCCACCCACGCGCTCACGTTCCTGGGCATCGACCGCGAGCGGGGCATGAGCGGCGGTGGCGTGGCGCTCATCCCTCTGAACCTGCCGGGCGTCACCAAGGGCAAGCCCCTGAACAAGCTCGGGCAGCGCGCCCTCAACCAGGGCGAGATCTTCTTCGACGACGTGCGCATCCCCAAGGACTACATGCTCATCGGGCCGGACGCCTATCCCATGGTGATAGACAGCGTGCTCGCGGGGGCAAACGCGTTCATGGGGGCGACGTTCACCGGCGTGGCCCGCGCCGCCTTCGAGGAGGCGCTCAACTACGCCCGGAACCGCATTCAGGGCGGGAAGCCTATCGCCGAGCACCAGCTCGTCCAGAAGAAGCTGTTCGATATGTACGTGAAGGTCGAGTCGGCCCGGCAGCTCTCGCGAGCCGCCATGAAGTACAACAGTGGCACGTTCCCACCGGCAACGTACCTTTCGATCGCCTCGAAGGTCTATTGCACGCAGGTCGCGTTCGAAGTCGCCAGCGACGCCATCCAGATTCACGGCGGCTACGGCCTCGCCAAGGAGTTCCTGGTCGAGAAGCTGTTCCGCGACGCCCGGGCCGCCCTCATCGAGGACGGATCGAACGACGTCCTCTCGCTCGCCGCGGCGCGGCAGATCGTGGATCGCCTGTAACGCGCCCTCACGAGGGTTAGCGCGAGTACGAGGCGCCCCGAGCCACTTCGGGGCGCCTTGTTGAGTCGGTGATGGCGGCGCGTTACAGGGCGCTCTTGTAGATCGCCGTCAGCATTTCCGGCGTCGATGGCACCGGGTGGTGGATGAAGACGAGCTGCGACGTCAGCGCGTCCTGAACGAGGGTCTCGATATCCGCTTCCTGAACGCCGACATCGCCCAGCTTCGCCGGAATGCCGACGTCATCCCGCAGCTTGGCGATGGCCTTCACGGTGTGGTCGGCGGCGTCCTCGACGGACATCCCGAACGTATTCAGGTCCATAAGATGCCCGATCTCACGGAGATTGGGGGCGAGCTGCTCACGGTGATAGCCCATGACGGCGGTGAGCAGGATGGCGTTGGCCACGCCGTGGGCGACGTCGCGGCGTCCGCTCACGCAGTGCGACATGCCGTGCACCTTGCCCAGGCCGACCGCCATGGAATGGCCGGCGATGTTCGACGCGAACTGCATCTCCTCGATGGCGCGGCGCCGGTCGGGGCCGTTCACCGCCTCCGGTAGGCTCCGCGCAATGGAGCGAATGGCGTCGGTTGCGAACATCTTGGTGAAGGGCGTGCGGCCCGGGTTCACGTACGCCTCGATGGCGTGCGTGAGCGCGTCCATCCCGGTGGCAGCGGTGATGGCCGGCGGCATGCCGGCGACCAGCTCCGGGTCGAGGAACGCCATGTGCGGCGTGCAGTTCAGCACCAGCAGCTTGTGGTGCGTCGCCTCCTCGGTGATGACCGCCGCGCCGGAGATTTCGGACCCCGTTCCCGTCGTCGTCGGGACGGCGTAGAACGGACCGATGGGCTTCGGTGGTAGGCCCCCCTGACCGGGCTTGAACAACCACTGTTTCGCCTCGCCACCGTTCGCGAGGACGACGGCGATCCCTTTGGCGGCGTCGATAGCGCTTCCGCCTCCGACCGCGCACAGCAGGTCTGCCCCCACCTCGCGGGCGACCTGGACGCCGCGGTCCACCTGGCCGTCGGTGGGGTTCGGCGTCACATCGTCGAAGACCGTGAACGCGACGCCGAACTCGCGAAGCGACGCTTCGACGTGCTGCACGATGCCCGCGCGCCTGACACCCGGGTCGGTGACGATGAGGACGTGCCGGGCGCCCTGTTCCTTCGCGTGCTTGCCGAGCTCCTTGATGCACCCGGCCCCGTAGATGGTGCGGGTGCGAATGGCGAATTCTGGCATGGCGGTGCTCCTCGAGACGTCGGCGGGCAACCCCGTCGGCTATCGGATGTGGACGCATTGTGGAGGAACCGGGCGCGAGAGAAAAGAGGAGCGACGGTCACATCGCGGGGGCGGAATCGTGTTAGGATCGCTCACACGGGGTGAGCGATGTCGGACCGGGTCATCATCTACACGCTGGCGTCGTGTCCCACGTGCCGGCGGGCGAAGGAGGACCTCGCGGCGGCGGGCGTGGCCTTCGAGGAGCGCGACGTGAACGCCGACCCTCGATGGTACGAGGAGGCGACCGCGCTCGCCGTGTCGGTGCCCGTCATCGTATGGCCCGACCGGGTCGAGGTCGGCTGGAAGGGCGACCACGGCTGATTCATCATGTGAGCGGGCCGTCGGTCCGCAGGGAGGGCGAGGTGTCCCCGTCGCTTGGGCGTCCGGGCGTCGTCACCTTCATCGGTTCGGGTGAGCTCGCGCCGTCCATGAGCCGCGTGCACCGGAGGGTGTTGGCTCGCGTGCCCCGGCCGGTCCGCGCCGTCTTCGTCGATACGCCCGCCGGCTTCGAACCTAACGTCGACGACATCGGCGGCAAGGCTCTCGCCTACCTTCGGGACCGTCTCGGGGTGGCGTGCTCGGTGTGCCCGTATCGAGGGCCGGGCGATCCGCCCGCCGCGACCTTACGCCAAGGGCTGCGGCGGCTCGAACGGGCGAACTACATCTTCGCGGGGCCGGGCAGCCCGACGTACGCCGTGCGCGCGTGGCGCGGTTCACCCGTGTTCGAGGCGATGGCCCGCCGGCTGGACGAGGGCGCGAGCCTCGTGTTCGCGAGCGCGGCGGCCATCGCGGTGGGCGCGGTCTCCCTGCCCGTGTATGAGATCTTCAAGGCGGGCGCCGACCCCCACTGGGTCGACGGGCTCGATCTGCTGGGAACCTACGGCCTGCGCCTCGCCGTCGTGCCGCACTGGAACAACGCCGAGGGCGCCGGATACGACACGCGGTTCTGCTTTATGGGCGAGCGTCGCTTCCAGAAGCTGCGCGCCGCCCTCGACCCCGGCGTGACGGCGCTCGGCATCGACGAGTACACGGCTTGCTCCGTCGACCTCGCGAGCGGTGTGTGCGAGGTCTTAGGCGCGGGGAGAGTCACAGTGCTGAACGGCGCGGGCGAGGCCTCGTTCAGCGCAGGCGAGACGTTCTCGATCGACCTGCTACGGGGCGCCCCGCTGCGCTCGGGGGCCGTCTCGGCGGGTGAGCCGTCCCGCAGCGATGAGACGCCCGTCGAACGCGCGATGCGGACGGCCGTCGAGCGGGCCCGGGCGTTTGCGGCGGCGCCCGAGCGCCCAGATCCGCTCGGAGCCGCCGAGGTCGTCGGCGACCTTGCGGCGGCGCTCGCCGACGCTGGAGCGGCCGGCATCGCAACGGACGAGGCCGAGGATGCCCTGCGAGAGGTTCTGCGCCGCTGGATGGCCGCGCTCGAGCCCGGCGAGGCGGCGGACATACGGCCCTACGTCGACCTCCTGGTCGAGGCGCGGTCGCGCCTGCGGGCTCGCGGTGTATACGACGTCGCCGATTTCATTCGCGACGGGCTCGGGGCGCTCGGGGTGACGCTCGAAGACGCCCCGGCCGAGACCGTCTGGCGGCGGCGTTAGCGCCGGTTCAACCCGCGCACGCGTTCATAGAGGTCGCGGTACCGCTCGGGGACGGGCGCCGCAAACCTCCGTAGCTGGGGCTCGACCCATCGATGATCCAGCGGATGCCCGACGAAGTCCGCGAGGCCTGCGACCGCGGCCTCGGGCTCGGAGAGCAGGCGCTCGTATTCGACGCAGTAGGCCTCGAGTCTGAGGTCGTCGATGAGCTCCAGGAGGCGGCGGTAGTAGTTCGGCCAGATTTCGTCCGCCGCCTCGCGGGCTTCCGAAGACGCCAGGCCGTACACGCGCATCGTCGAGTCCACGACCTCGCCCGGGCTGCGGAGACAGACGACCAGGCGCGGCTTCTCCGGGAACTGCGGAAGCCACGCCTCGATGGTCCACGAAAAGCGGGGGTCCTTCCACCCGCGAGGTCCATCGGGGTCGCGACACGCTTCGTCGATGAGCTCGCGCATGCGCGGGACGAACGGCCGCGCCGCCTCGAGAATCTCGGCCCGCGAAGCCCAGCGGTGCCATTCGCCCATGCCGACCGCGAAGAGGATCTCCTCGTTGAGGTCGCAGACCGGCATCT
>DATLZC010000295.1:0-5303 GCA_035574215.1 Dehalococcoidia bacterium
CCTCGCCGTGGCCGTCTTCGGAAGCCTCTGGGTCGTCTTCGGCTCTGACGGCCAGAAGCGGCTCGACTGGGACGAGGGATTCGTCCCCGCGCTCGTCGAGGGCCGTGTGCGACGCATCGTCGTCCTCGACGGCCGGCTCGACGTCACGCTGGCCGATGACGACACGCCCTACCGGGTCGACCTGCCCGAAGGCACGTCCATGGACGGCCTGGTGCGCTTCTTCGGGCTGACCACCGAGAGCGGCATCGAGATCGTGGGATACGACCTGCCGACGCCCGAGCCGACGGCGACGCCCGTCCCCGCCGAGCCGGAGGAGGAATGACCGAGCCGTTCCTTCCCTACTGCCTGCCCGACATCGGCGACGAGGAGATCGACGCCGTCGTCGAGACGCTCCGTTCAGGCTGGCTGGCCCCGGGGCCCCGCGTCCTCGCGTTCGAGCAGGCCTTCGCTGAACGGGTCGGCGCTCGCCACGCCATCGCGGTCACGTCGTGCACCGCTGGGATGCACCTGGCGCTGCTGGCGTGCGGGGTCGGTCCGGGCGACGAGGTCATCGTGCCAGCGATCACGTTCCCGGCGACGGCGAACGTGGTCATTCACGCCGGGGCGACGCCGGTGCTCGCCGACGTGGACCCGCGGGACCTCACGCTCGACCCCGCGGCGGCCCGCGCGAAGTTGACCGCGCGCACGAAGGCGATCATACCCGTGCACTATGCGGGGCAGGCCTGCCGCATGGAGGAGCTGCGGGCCATCGCCCGGGAGCGTGGACTGCGCGTCATCGAGGACGCCGCCCACGCCTTCGGGACGACCTACCGCGGGGATCCCGTCGGGCGGACGCCGGACGCCGCGGTGTTCAGCTTCTACGCCACGAAGAACATCACGACGGGCGCGGGCGGCATGGTCACCACCGACGACGATCGCCTCGCGGAAGAGGTGCGGCGCCGGCGGATGCACGGGCTCAGCGCCGACGCCTGGGACCGCTACACAGAGTCGGGCACCCCCTTCTACAAGGTGGTGGCGCCGGGGTTCAACTACGCGATGGGCGACATCGAGGCGGCCATCGGGCTCACCCAGCTGCGCCGTGCGGACGCGCTCCTGGCGCGCCGCCGCGCGCTCGCGGAACAGTACGCCGCGCTGCTGGGTGACCTGCCCGAGATCGCGCTGCCCGAGGAGCGCGAGCCGGGGCACTCGTGGCATCTCTACGTCATCCGGCTCCGGCGCGGCGCCCTGAGCATCGACCGCGACGCCTTCCTCCGCGCCATGCGGGAGGAGGGGATCGGAACCTCTGTGCACTTCATTCCGCTGCACTACCATCCCTACTATCGGGAGACGTTCGGGTGGAAGCGGGGCGACTACCCGCAGGCCGAGGCCGCGTTCGAAGAGATCGTGTCGCTGCCGCTGTACACGCGAATGAGCGACGCGGACGTGGAGCGGGTGGCGAAGGCGGTGCGCCGTATCGTAGAACGACACCGGAGGTGAAGGGCATCGCATCGCGCGCCATGGATGTGGTGGTGAGCGCCGTGGGGCTGGTCGCGCTGGCGCCGCTCTTCGCGCTCATCGCCGTCGCCATCAAGCTCGAATCGCGAGGGCCGGTGATCTTCAAGCAGACGCGCATCGGCTACAAGGGGAAGCCGTTCACCCTGTACAAGTTCCGCACGATGCGCCACGACCCCTCGCCCGAGCGCGCCGTCGCCAACATGGACGACGAAGCGCTCACCGTCGACGACTTCCACACGTACATGTTCTATCCGCCCGAGGACCGCGTGACGCGCGTCGGCCGGTTTCTGCGGCGCACGAGCCTGGACGAGCTCCCGAATCTGTTCAACGTCCTGAAGGGCGACATGAGCCTGGTGGGGCCGCGGCCCGAGGTGCCCCGGCTGGTCGAGCAGTATCCGCCCGAGTATCACCGCAGGCACGACGTGCGCCCGGGCATCACGGGCCTGGCGCAGGTCAACGGACGCGGCGATTTGACCTACCACGAAACCATTGTCTACGATCTCGACTACGTCAATAACCATTCGTTCCTCCGGGACCTGGCCATCCTGGCCCGCACGGTCCCCACGGTGTTGCGCCGCAGAGGCGCGCGCTGACGTAGCGGTCGGACCGATCCCATGAGCGACCTCGAACCCGCTCGGACGCCGCCGCACTCCCGGACCGCACCGGAAGGCAACGGAACGCTCGCGACCGGCTCCCCTGTGGGGCGTTTCCTCGGGTTCGCCGCTGTCCTCGCGTTGGATGCGGCCATCGTGATCGCGAGCTACGCCGCTGCCCTCGCCCTGCGTTTCGACGGCGACATCCCGAGCCAGTCCGTCGACTTTTTCCTCAAAGTCGCGCCCGGCATCGTCATTCCGTATCTGCTGGGGAACTACTTCTTCCGCATCTACCGGACGGCGTGGCAGTACGCCGGCATCGCCGACGCCATCAATCTGGCGTTCTCGGTCGGGACGGTGTCGATCATCCTGTTCGGCGTCAACGCGTTCATGTCGCCGCGGCACATCCCCCTCACGGTGAACGTGACGGCGCCGGCGCTGATCTATCTGGCGATGGGGGCGACGAAGCTGTGGCCGAGGCTGCGGCGGGCCAATCCCCTCAGCGCGTGGTCCGACACCTCGAAGCGGGTACTCATCGTCGGGGCCGGCCACACGGGACAGTTCCTGGCCCGCGAGCTCCTGTCGAATCCGGGGCTGGGCCTGCGGCCCGTCGCCTTCGTCGACGACGATCCGCGAAAGCGGGGCCTGCGGCTGCACGGCGTCGTGGTCGAAGGCGCGCGAGACGACATCCCGGCGCTGGTGAAGAAGCGCGGCATCCAGCTCATCGCGCTGGCGATTCCTTCGGCCCCCGGGCAGGCGGTGCGCGACATCATCGGCATCTGCCAGCGCACTGGCGTGCCCTTGCGGACGGTGCCGGGGCTTCGAGACCTGGTGAGGAGCGGGCCGGGGGCGGCCCACCTCCGCGAGGTGACGGTCGAGGACCTGCTGGGGCGGCCCGAGGTGGAGATCGACGCCCGAGCCTGTTCCGACGCCCTGCGGGGCCGCGTGGTGCTCATTACGGGGGCCGCGGGCTACATCGGCGCCGAGCTCGCCCGGCAGGTCTTCCTGTACGAGCCAGCGGTGCTCCACCTCCTCGACTCCAACGAGACGGGGCTCTACGACCTGCAGCGCGAGCTGGAAGCGTCTCGCACGGCGACGGATGTACGCATTTGGCTGTGCGACGTCAGCGACGAGGGGGCCGTGCGCCGCGCCTTCGACGCCGCGAGGCCCGAGATCGTGTTCCACGGCGCCGCCTACAAGCACATCCCCGTGCTCGAGGAGCATCCGGAGGCGGCGCTTCACACGAACATCGTCGGCACGCTGAACGTGGCGCGGGCCGCTCGGGAGACGGGGGCGCGCAAGTTCGTGTTCATCTCGTCGGACAAGGCGGTGGACCCGGACAACGTTTACGGCGCGAGCAAACGCATCGGCGAGCTGCTCATGTCTGCTCTGGGCGAGGAAGGGCCCACCGTGTTCTGCGCCGTTCGCTTCGGCAACGTCATGGGAAGCCGCGGCAGCGTCGTCCCGCTGTTCTTGAGCCAGATCGAGCGCGGCGGGCCGGTCCTGCTGACGCATCCCGACGCGACGCGGTACTTCATGTCGGCGCCGGAAGCGGTCTCGCTGGTGATCCAATCGGCGGCCTTCGCCGGGCAGGGCCAGATCTTTATCCTCGAGATGGGCGAGGTCATCAAGATCGCCGACCTCGCGGAGAAGATGATCCGCCTCAAGGGCCTGGAGCCGGGGATCGACGTCAAGATCGAGTACACGGGCCTGCGTCCGGGTGAGCGCCTGCATGAGGAGCTGGTCGGCGCGAACGAGCGGCTCGCGCCGACGGAACACCCCAAGATCATGCGCGTGGAGGGCCGGCCGAACGTGTCGGCGGAGGAGCTCGTGCGCAAGATCGAAGAGCTGGCGCGAGAGGCGCCGCAGCGGCGGGAGGAGCTCGCGGCGCGCATCCACGCGCTCGCCCGCCTCGACCGGCGCGACGTCCCGGCGCCCGCGCCGGCCGCTTCCGAGAACCAGGACGCCCGTTGAAGGTCCTCTCCATCGTCGGATCCAGGCCTCAGTTCCCCAAGGCCGCGGCGCTCCACCGAGCGCTCACGGCGCGCGGCCACACACACGTCATCGTTCACACGGGGCAGCACTACGACCCGCAGTTGTCCGACGCGTTCTTCGCCGACCTGAGCCTGCCTCCGCCGGACTACCACCTGGGGGTCGGCTCAGGCGCGCATGGACAGCAGACCGGCCTGACCCTCCAGTGGGTCGAGCCGGTGCTCGAGCGCGAGCGGCCCGACTGGACGCTGGTCTACGGCGACACCAACGCCACGCCCGCCGGGGCGCTGGCGGCGGTGAAGCTCCACCTCCGATGCGCACACGTCGAAGCGGGGCTCCGCAGCTTCGACCGCAGCATGCCGGAAGAGATCAACCGCATCATCGCGGACCACGTGTGCGACCTGCTGTTCGCGCCGACCGAGCATGCGGTCGCGAACCTGCGGCGGGAGGGTCTCGGGGTCGAGGGCGGCCCCGGCGTCCGGGTCGAGCTCACGGGCGACGTCATGTACGACTCGCTCCTGTACCATCTGCCGGCCGCGGAAGCGCGATCCAGTATCATGAGGACGCTTCGGTTGAAGCCGGGGGAGTACGTCGTGGCGACGGTGCACCGCGCGGCCAACACCGACGACCCCGCGCGGCTCGAGCGCATCCTGACGGCGCTGGCGGCCCTGCGGGAGCCGGTCATCGTCCCCCTGCACCCGCGCGCCCGCCTCGCCATGGCGTCGTCGGACATCGAGGCGGAGCCGCCGGTGCGGGTGATCGAGCCGCTGGGGTACCTCGACATGCTCCAGCTCGTGCGGAACGCGCGGATGGTGGCGACGGACTCCGGCGGGCTGCAGCGGGAGGCGTTCTGGCTGCGCGTGCCCTGCGTGACCCTGCGAGAGGAGACGGAGTGGCCCGAGACGCTGGTTGACGGCTGGAACGTCCTCGCGGGGGCCGACCCGGAGGCGATCGTCGCGGCGTGCCGCCGGCTGAGGCCGTCGAGCGACCCTCCTCCCGCGTTCGGAGACGGTCACGCCGCTGAGAAGATGGTGGAGCTCCTCGAACGTGATTCATCCCACCGCTGAGGTATCGCCGAAGGCGCGCGTGGGGGCCCGCACGCGCGTCTGGAACCACGCCCAGATCCGCGAAGGCGCCGTCATCGGCGACGACTGCGTCATCGGCAAGGGCGTCTATATCGACCGCGACGTCGTCATCGGGCGCGCGGTCAAGGTGCAGAACTAC
>DATLZC010000296.1:0-4931 GCA_035574215.1 Dehalococcoidia bacterium
ATGGCGAGCGTGCGCCCCGGACGGCCACCCGTCGTTGACACGACCCCCCGATTCGGTATGATGCCGGCAACCCGAAGGGTTCACGCCGGAGAGCATGCCGATTCCCACAAGCGCCCCCATCCGGCGGGTGGCCGTCCTCACCCTCGGCTGTAAGCTCAATCAGGCCGACTCCGAGGCCATCGCCCGCGAACTCGTCGCCCGAGGGTGCGACGTCATCGACCGCCCGTCCGCCGCCGACGCCTACATCATCAACACCTGCTCGGTGACGCACGTCTCCGACCGCAAGTCGCGACATCTGGTGCGGCTCGCGCGCCGTCTCGGGGCGCCAGGCGCTCCCGTGGCGCTCGTCGGGTGCTATCCGGAGACGGCAGGCCTCGAGGTGGCGCAGAGGACGGGCGCCGACCTCGTCCTGGGTAACCGGGACAAGCTCGCGGTGGTGGAGTCGCTCCTGGGACACGGACGCGCGGCTTCCGAGGTCACCGTCCGGCCGCTGCGGACCCGCGCGTTCGTGAAGGCGCAGGAAGGCTGCAACGACGTCTGCGCCTTCTGTATCGTCCCCCGCACGCGGGGGCGCGAGGTCAGCGTCCCCATCGACCGCGTGGTCGCGGAGGTGGCCCGGCGGGAGGCCGCCGGCGTGCAAGAGGTGGTGATCACGGGGACGCAGCTCGGGGCCTACGGGCGCGACATCGGCGCGCGCCTCCCCGACCTCATCCGGGCGCTGCTCGCGGAGACCTCGGCGCCGCGCATTCGCTGTTCCTCGCTGCAGCCGCAGGACATCACGCCGGAGCTCGTGGGCCTCTGGGAGGACCCGCGGCTGTGCCGGCACTTCCATCTCGCACTGCAGTCCGGGTGCGACGCCACGCTGGTGCGCATGCGCCGCCGGTACGACACCCGGATGTACCGCGAGGCGGTCGAGCTCATCCGCGCGGCCGTGCCCGGCGCGGCCATCACCACGGACGTCATCGTCGGGTTCCCCGGCGAGACCGACGAGGAGTTCGAGCAGAGCCTCGCCTTTTGCGAGGACATGGCGTTCGCGGGGATGCATGTGTTTCCGTACTCGCGGCGTCCGGGAACGACGGCGGACAAGCTGCCGGGCCACGTGCCGCCCGAAGTGAAGCGCGAGCGGGTCCGCCGGATGCTCGCCCTGGCCGAAGCCTCGGCTCGCCGGTTCCGCATGGCGCATGTCGACCGCGTGGTCTCGGTCCTCTGGGAGGGCCGCGCGCGAGGGACGGACGAGGGCGACGTCTGGGAAGGGCTGACGGACGACTACGTGCGGGTGCGGGCGCGGTCGCGGGCGAATCTGATGAATCGCATCACCGGCGCCCGCGTTCTCGCTGACGGCCCGGGATACGTCGAGGCGCAGGCGCTGGTGTAGGAGCCCGCCATGAACGCGGTCAACAGGGTCGCCATCGTCGCCGGAGCGTCGCTTCTGGTGTTCGCCGCTTTCGTGGTCATCGTGCTCGCGTGGGGCGCGCCCGACGCCAGTGTCGCGCGTCTGCAGGACTTCGCCCAGTGGCTCGACGAACACCAATCGACGGGGGCCAAGCTCATCACGACGCTGGGCGCGCTCGTGATCGCGCTGCTGGCGGCGGCGGTCATCGTCCTCGAGCTCTCCCCGTCGACGACGCCGACGGTACGCGTCGCGTCGAGCGAGCGGGGCGTCGCGACGATGTCGACCGAAGCCATCGCGGAGCGAGTGCAGCGGGAGGTCGAGCAGACGCCGCACGTGGTCGCGAGCTCGGTCCGCGTGATCGGCCGGCGCCGCGCCGTCGAGGTGGAGCTCGACCTGGACGTCGACGCCTACGCGAATCTGCGGGAGACGGCGATGGACGCGTGCGAGCGCGCGCGGGCCGTGGTACAGGATGTGATGGGCGTGGCGCTGGCGGCTCCGCCGCGGGCGCGGCTGCACTACCGCGAACTGCGTGTCGGCGGACTCGCCCCCGCCGGCCGTACCGGGGATGAAGCGAGAGAGACGGCGCACGGTGACCGCGAGTCCCAATCTGCGTCCGCGCCGGAATCCTCCGGCACCGGTCGAGAGTCCGCCGGCTGACAGGCTTCCGCAGGCAGTGGAAGCGCTGCTGTTCGTCGCCGAGGAGCCGGTGGACGTCTCGGTGCTGGCGCGCAGCCTGGGCGTGAGCCGCGCGCGGATGGAGCGCGTCCTCGACGAGCTGGCCGGTCAGCTCGCGGGGCGAGGAATCCGCCTGCAGCGCACGGGGGAGCTCGTGCAGCTCGTATCGGCTCCGGAATGGGCGCGCTACGTGGAGCGCTTTCTGGGCGCCGAATACCCGAAGCTGTCGGATGCCGCGCTCGAGACGCTCGCCATCATCGCCTACCGCCAGCCCGTCACGCGGGCCGTGATCGAGTCCATCCGGGGCGTGAACTCCGACGGCGCGCTCTCGACCCTGCTGCATCGCGGCCTCATCGAGGCCGTGGGACGCGCGGACACTGTCGGGCGCCCGGTCCTGTTCGGCACGACGGTGCGCTTTCTCGAGTACTTCGGCCTCGAGAAACCCGAAGACCTCCCACCTCTTCCGTCCGAGCCGCCCGCCGAGCCCGAAGAGCTGCGACTATGACCGTCGGCGTGCTCCGTGTCACGCTCCGCCTGCCCGAGAACGCCTCGCTCAAGGGAAAGCGTCAGGTCGTCAAGTCCGTGCTGGAACGCGTGCGACACCGCTACAACGTCTCCGCCGCCGAAATCGACGACCAGGAGGCGTGGCAGCTCGCCACGCTCGGCTTCAGTTGCGTCACGAACGACGACGCGCACGCGCGAGAGGTGCTGTCGGGCGTCCTGCGGTACATCGAGGGGTCGCGTCCCGACGCGGAGATCGTCGACTCCGCCATCGAAATCGAGCGCCTGCTCTAAGTCCGCTGTCCCTGCGCGGCCGGGACCACGATGTCGCCGGAGAGGTCGTACGTCCCGGAGGTGGTGACGCGGACGCGAACGACGTCGCCGGGCGCGGCGTCGCCACGGACGTACATCACCCCGTCGACCTCGGGCGCGTCGCGATACGTGCGGCCGATGAGTGTACCGTCAGCGCGCCGGCGCTCGACGAGGACATCGAGCTCGCGGCCGACCTGCTCGGCCTGCCGTTCGGCGGAGATCTCCGCGGCGAGACGCATGAGCCTGTCGCGTCGCTGGCGCTTCACGCGCTCCGGAATCTGGCCGGGCATCGTCGCCGCGTGCGTGAACGGCTGGGGCGAGAAGGTGAAGGCGCCGACGCGGTCGAAGCGCTGCTCCCGAACGAACGCCAGCAGCTCCTCGAACTCGGCCTCCGTCTCGCCGGGGAACCCCGTGATGAACGTCGTCCGGATGGCGATATCGGGCATGGAGGACCGCAGCATGTCCAGCATCTCGCGCACTCGTGCCAGGTTCGAGGGGCGCTTCATGCGCCGAAGAACCGATGGGCTGCCGTGCTGCAGGGGGATGTCGATGTAGCGGCAGACCTGCGGGAGCGACGCCATCACCCGGGCGAGACGCTCGCTCACGTGGCCCGGGTACGCGTACATCACCCGGAACCAGCGCACGCCCGGCGCCGCCTCGACCAGGCGCTCGAGCAGGTCGGGCAGGGCGTCCCGCAGGCCGAGGTCGCGCCCGTAGTCCGTGGTGTCCTGGGCCACGAGCACGA
Source organism: Dehalococcoidia bacterium (assembly GCA_035574215.1). Classification (GTDB taxonomy): domain Bacteria; phylum Chloroflexota; class Dehalococcoidia; order DSTF01; family JACRBR01; genus DATLZC01. The sequence goes on from DATLZC010000296.1 coordinate 3,627, forward strand.
TCTCTCTGACGCCGGCCTCGGCGAGCCGTCGCGCCTCGGCCACGAGGTCGTCCATCGGACGGCTGTGGAGGAACCCCTTCATCTTCGGGATGACGCAAAACGTGCAGGGCGCGTTGCAGCCGTCGGCGATCTTCAGGTAGGCGCTCGGCCCGTACGCGACCGTGGGCTCGGGCAGGTGATAGCGGGCGCGCCGCCCTTCGGGTTCGAGGGCGTCGACGTAGGAGGCGATAGCGTCCCACGCTTCGACGCCGAAGGTGGCGTCGACCTCCGGGATTTCGCGCTGGAGGTCCTCTCGCCAGAGCGCCGTGAGGCACCCCGCCACCACGAGCCGTTGTTCGGGGCGGCGTTCCGCGGCGAGCCGGAGGATGGCGTCGATGGACTCGCGCTTGGCGGCGTCGATGAAGCCGCAGGTGTTCACGATGAGCACGTCGGCGTCGTCGGGCTCGGCGACGGGCACGTGCCCGCGGAGCTCGCGCACGAGGCGCTCGCTGTCGGCGACGTTCTTGGGGCAACCGAGGGTGGTGAGGTGATAGCGCATGGGGCTCCCGGTGCGGTCATCGTACCGCGCCGGAGTTCGCGGGAGCCAGTCGCTAGCCCCGTCGCCGGCTCACCACCAGGGTGACCGTCGTGCGGTCATCGGCGGGCGTCCCCGGCTCGGGGGTCTGCTGGAAGACGACGCCTTCTGGCACCGTCTCCATCTCGACCTCGACGACGACGTAGGGCACGCCCTGCTGGTCGAGCAAGGCGGTCGCGTCCTCTACGCGAGTATTCAGGAGGTCGGGGACGCGCCCGGGCGTCGTGACCGGCTCGACGCTGGTTTCGCCCGGAGCGCCGCCTTGCAGATTGGTCTGGGGACGGGTGTCCGGAAGCGGCGGCGGGGAGTCGCCCTCGCCCATGCGGAAGACGAAGATGGCTGCCACCAGCAGGGCCACGAGCACGCCGCCGGTCAGGATCCAGTTGAACGGCACGGCGCCGACGGGGGGCGCCTTCACCTCGGGAAGGGCCTGCAACTGGACCGACTCCTGCCCCTTCTGCGGGAAGAGCCGAAGCAGCTCATTGGCGTCGAGGCCGAGGTACTGGGCGTAGGTGCGGAGGAACGCCCGCTGGTACACGGGCGCGGGGAAGACGGCGAAGTCCTCGCGCTCGAGGGCGTCGAGATAGCGACGGGAGATGCGCGTATCACGCTCGACGTCGAGCAGCGTGAGGCCTCGAGCCAGGCGCGCCTGGGACAGCGTCTTGCCGAGTTCTGGCATCCTGCGAGCGCGTTCTGGGCCCCGGGTCCACGCTCATGGGGCCGCCGGAAGT
>DATLZC010000297.1:0-7220 GCA_035574215.1 Dehalococcoidia bacterium
GGGGACAGCCGGTCGCGGGCGGCGTGTGGGAGATGGCGCCGCCCGCGGCCCAACACAAAGGGCCCGACCCGGTGACTCATCTGTGGGCAGTCCAGACGAGGCCTCCGGGAGCCTGGGCCCTCGCCGCTTAGGATACCATAACCCTCGCGACTGTCCAGAACCCCGCCCACGAGCGCGCCACTGGAGGTGACCCGTGCAGCACGAGCCCGCAGTCCTCTACCGCGTCGACGGGCCCATCGCCCGCCTCACGCTCAACCGCCCTGAGCGGCTCAACGCCATCAACGGGCGGATGATCGCCGACCTCGAAGACGGCGTTCGGAAGGCCAACGACGACCCCGCGGTGCGCGTGATCGTCCTCGCGGGCGCGGGGCGGGCGTTCTGCGCGGGATACGACCTCGAGAGCGGCACCCGCGCGGAGGCCCAGGTGCAGGAGCGCCGCGGCGGGCTGTGGGACCCGGTGGAGGACTACCGCATGATGTCCCGCAACGTGCGCGCGTTCATGAGCCTGTGGCAGAGCCCCAAGCCAGTCATCGCGCAGGTCCACGGTTGGTGCGTGGGCGGAGGCACGGACATGGCGCTGTGCTCCGACCTCATCTTCATGGCGGAGGACGCCTACATCGGCTATCCGCCCGCGCGGATCTGGGGAACGCCCACCACGGTGATGTGGGTCTACCGCCTCGGCCTCGAGCACGCCAAGCGGTACATGCTCACCGGCGACGCTATTGACGCGCGCACAGCGGAGCGCATCGGACTCGTGAGCGCGGCCGTGCCGGCGGACAGCCTGGCCGGGGAGGTCGACGCGTTCGCGCGCCGGCTCGCCGAAATCCCGGTGAACCAGCTCATCATGAACAAGCTGCTGGTCAATCAAGCCTACGAGAATATGGGCCTGCGGACGTCGCAGATCCTGGGCACGGTGTTCGACGGCATCGCCCGGCACACGCCGGAAGGCATCGCCTGGAGGGACCTGGCGATGCGCGAGGGCTTCCGCGAGGCGGTGCGGCGCCGCGACCGGCCCCACGGCGACTACGGAGAGCGTCCGGGAGGCTCCTCTTCCCGGCGCACGTAGAGCGTGACCGCCCGGCGAAGCGCTGCCGCCATCGACGCGCTCCGCTCGCGGATGCGGTACGACCGTTCGTCCACGATGAAGACTTCGGCGGGCGCCGACGCCGCCTCGATGGCGCGCACGAGGTCTGCTTCGGCCTTTCGGTCGCGGCGCGCGAGGACGGCCAGCCATTGCCGGACTTTGGAGGATTCGGTCTCGGAGGCGCCGGGATTGAGAAGGAGCAGCCGCGTCACGAGGGGATGGGCCGCGGCAAGGCCAGCGGCGACCTCGTGAAGGCGCTCGATCTCGGAGGGCGCGGTCACGGGCACATCGTACCGCCTCGCGAGGGCGTCGCGCCGCGGTTCGATTTGACAGTCGGGGAGCGGGAAACTACAATCCCCGAGATTCTGGAAGGCGGACGGCGCCCCCTCCGCGTTCGGCGCGGGGCCCCGGGGCGCCGATGAACCCGAGGTCGACATGGCGAATAAGTCGCCGACGCTGGAGCGCACGCCGCTTCGCGCGCCGGGCGACCTCCGTCGCCCCCTGCTCGACCGGACGGCGCCCGAATGGGGGCGCGTGCCGGTCCTCGCCCTGGCCTACGCCGCCGGTATGGGCCTCTTCCTCGCGGTGGAGCCGACCCAGCCGTGGGTGCTGCTCCTTCTCGTGGCGTTGGTGGGCCTCGGCGTCGACGGCGTCGTGCGCGCTCATCCCCGGGGAGACTTCCGCAACCCAGCGGACACCGCGCCCTTCCTCTTCGTTCCGGTGCTGTTCACACTGGCGTCGGGCCTCTTCTTTGAGGAGCTCGTCGAGGGGTACTGGAACGCGCTGGCCGTGCTCGCGGCCACGGTCCTGTTCGGCGTCGCCGTGCAGGCGGAATACGCCTCGGTCGACACTGAAGCGCCGTCGCACGCGCCCGCGCGGTTCGCGCTGAACATCCTCACGTACCTGACCGCGTTCGCGTTCTACGCCGTGGTCTACAGCTTCGACGTGGCGCTCCTGCCGTCGGCGCTGGCCGTGGGGCTCGTCAGCCTTCTGCTGGCCGTCGAGGTGTTTCGCGAGGCGGAGGCCGATCCCATACGGACGCTGGTCTTCGCGGCGGCCACGGGGCTCATCGTGGGCGAACTGCGGTGGACCCTCTACTTCGTGCCGCTCGAAGGCTTTCTGGCGGCGGTGTTCCTGCTGCTGGGCTTCTACCTGACGAGCGGGCTCATCCATCATCACCTCATCGGGCACCTCAACCGGACGGTGGCCCTCGAGTTCGCGCTGGTGACGCTCGCGGGGCTCGGGATCGTGATTCTGGGGGGCGCGAGCGTCTAGCCGTCCGTTTGGCCCGCCGGCGGCCCGTCGTGCTAGTATGCTGATGCGGCGTTCCTTCGATGAAGGGACGCGCACGTCTCCGGTCGGGGCGTGGCGCAGCCTGGTAGCGCACTTGACTGGGGGTCAAGAGGTCGCTGGTTCAAGTCCAGTCGCCCCGACCATTCTTCGCTCACGCCACGGACGCGGCCCTTCGGGGCCGCGTTCTGCGTCCGCGGCGGCGGACCGGTCGGGAAGGGATTGATTATCCTGACCGTGAATGATTATCATTCACGACGTGAATGATTTGTCATCCCCGCCCTTGCCCCGGCTGGCCGCTCGCAGTCTCAGCGAGCGCTTGAAGGTCATGCCCGCCGTGGTGGTGACAGGAGCCCGCCAGGCCGGCAAAAGCACGCTCGCGCAGCGGTTGGCGCCCGGCCCTCGCCGGTACATCTCCCTGGACGATCTCGATGCGTTGGATGCGGCGCGTCGCGACCCGGAGCTCCTGGTGGGCGGCGACGAACCTATCACCATCGACGAGGTGCAGCGCGAACCATCGTTGCTCGACGCCGTCAAACGGGCCGTGGATCGCGAACGTGTACCAGGGAGGTTTCTGCTGACTGGCTCGGCCAACCTGCTGCTGATGCGGCGCGTGTCGGAGTCGCTCGCGGGGCGAGCCAGCTATCTGACGCTGTGGCCCATGACCCGTCGTGAGCAGTTGGGGATGGGCGCTTCCGGAACGTGGGAGGAGTTGGTCCGCGCTCCGGATGAGGAGTGGCCCTCTATCCTTCGCGCGCAACCGGTGGAGCCGGAAGACTGGCGCGAGCTCGCGCGACGCGGCGGCTTTCCGACGCCCGCCTTGCATCTGCGGTCGTCCGACGAACGCGCGGTATGGTTCGACGGCTATGTCCGCACGTATCTGGAACGCGATCTTCTCGACCTTTCTTCGATCGCGGCGCTTCCTGATTTCCGGCGGCTGATGCGCGCGACGTGCCTCCGCCTCGGCCAACTGGTCAACCAGACGGAGCTCGGCCGGGACGTCGGGCTGAAGCAGCCAACCGTGCACCGGTGGCTGAACCTGCTGGAAACGTCGTACCTGTTGATCCGCTTGCCCCCGTTTTCGACCAACCTGACGTCACGGCTCATCAAGTCACCCAAACTCTATTGGGGCGACACGGGCGTCGCGCTGTTTCTCGCCGGCAGCCCCGAACCGTCCGGAGCCCATCTCGAAAACCTGGTGCTTCTGGATCTCTTGGCCTGGCGCGACGCCCGCCCCGAGCCGGCAGAGATCTGCTACTGGCGCACGGTGAGCGGGCAGGAAGTCGACTTCGTCATCGAGGTCGGCGCAAGCCTTCTTCCTATCGAGGTGAAGGCTACCGCTCGGCCCCGGCTCGCGGACACCGCCTCGTTACGGGCGTTTCGCGCGCGGCACGGAAGTCGTGCTCGGCGCGCGCTGCTCCTGCATACGGGAGACAGCCTCGAATGGCTCGCGCCGGACGTGCTCGCAGCGCCCTGGTGGCGTGTCCTCTAACCAACCGTTCGGGCGCAGGGCCTTCTTCCTTTCGCCATGGAGGCTTGACGCCGGCCCTATAATCGCGACGGAGTCGCCACGGGGCCGGTCGCCCGCGGCGGCGCATGATTGTCGCCCCGCCGCGACGCTGGGGAAGCCACGTGACCAGCCCGTCGCCCCGGGTCGATCTCGACTGGGAGATCGAAGAGGACATCCCGCCGGCGGCGTTCCACCACCGCGACAGCCGCTTCGTGTTCCGGCGCGTCCCCGAGCTGACCGCGCAGCTTCTGGGGGATGGCGCTGGCGCGCCCGCGCTGGACGTGGCGAGCGGCTTCGGCGAGCAGATCGCGCTGCTACGCGCTCGCGGATGGCAGGCCTGGGGCCTCGACGCCTCGATGAGCCTCGCCCGGCACTGCGGGCGAAGGTTCTCGGCCGACGGCGGCGCTCCGGTCGTGTGCGCCGTGGCGGAGGCGTTCCCGTTCCGGGACCGCAGCTTCCTTCGCGTGCTCTGCCAGGGTTCCTTCGATCACTTCGCCGATCCCGAGGCGTTCCTTCGCGAGGCGGCGCGGGTGCTGCGTCCCGACGGGCTCGCCGTCATCGTCGTCTCGAATTACGACAGCCTCTCGTGCCGGATCGGCCGCGCCCTGTACCGCATGAGGCGCCGTCTTGGCCTTCCGGTGCTTCCCGGGCGTCCGTACTGGGAGATTCCACCCAATCACACGTTCCGCTGCACGTACCGCGAGCTGCGCCGGATGGCGGAGCCGCACTTCGAGCTCGTGGAGTGCCGGGGCGCGTCGCTGCTGTGGCTTTTCGGCGGCTGGTATCGTCTGCTGGAGGCGCTTCCCGAAGGGGCGGCGACGGCCCTGTTGCGGGCAGCGGACCGCCTCGCCTACCGGGCGCCGTCGCTCGCCGATTTCGTCGTCTCGGTGTGGCGGCCTCGCGCACGCTGAGGCGGCGTCTGCCGCCACGGCCGGCCGTGTGCTACTGTGGCCCCGCCGCGATGCGACGTCTGCTCCTCGCCGTGCTGCTTGCCGCGACCCTGGCGGGATGCCGCGACCGGGACGAGGTCCACTGGCTGTACTTCTACTCGAACCGGGCCGGCAACGACGACGTCTACGCCCTGCGAAGCGATGGCACGGGGCTTCGGCGTCTCACCGACCACCCGGCGCGCGACTATGAGCCTCGCGTGTCTCCCGACGGCGAGCGCATCGTCTTCGTATCCACGCGGGACGGCTCGACGCAGCTCTACATCATGAACGCGGACGGCTCGAACCAACGGCGGCTCACCTTCAGCGGCGAGCGCGACCCGCGCATCGTCGACGACTACGCGTACTGGTCGCCCGATGGCACGAAGATCGTGTTTCAACGCTCGGAACCGCTGCCGGACGGCGAACGCATGCAGGCGGACATCTGGGTGATCGACCTCGCGACGGGCGAGGAGATCCGGCTCACTGACGAGCCGTCCTGGGACAGCACTCCATCCTGGACGGCGGACGGGCAGTACATCCTGTTCGAGAGCAATCGGGCGGACCCAGAGGCGACCGAGTTGGGGGAGACGCACGTGTGGCGCATGAGGCCGGACGGCTCGAATCCCGAGCAGCTCATCCACAGCGAGGCCCGCGCCATCGAGCCGAAGCCCGCGCCCGACGGGCGCATCGCCTTCACGATGAAGGTGGACGACAACGAGGATCTCTACATCGCCGACGCCGACGGCGGAAATATCCGCCGGGTGACCACCGACCTAGCCCGCGACCGCTGTCCCATGTGGTTGAGCGACGACCTCATCGTCTTTTTCTCGGACCGGGACGGCAACAACGAGATCTACGTCGTCCGCCCCGACGGTTCGGGTCTTCGCCGGCTCACCCACGATCCCGGCAACGACGAGTTGTGTTGACTGGCGGCGGACATTCGCCCGTAGGTCTACGGGCAGGCGGCGCGGTCGGTATCGCAGAGTTCGACCCAGCGGGCGGGCCCGCTACGGTCGGTGCCCGCTCCTGCCGAACATGACCATAGATGACCTTCCCATCGTCCGCTCGGTCGTGCGTCTGCGACGCGCTGGAGACGCTGCACGCGCTCGCGAGCGTCGCGCTGGGCGATGAGCTGCCGCGAGACGCGCTCGAGCGCGCGGCCGCGCTCTTGCGCTGCGCCACGGGCGCGTCCGAAGCCATCATCGTGTACGCGCTCCAGGACGACTTCCTGCGGGTGTCGAGCGGCGGGCGAAGCCGTGACCTGCTGACATCTCCCGGGCTGCTGTTCATCCAGCGCCGCCTCATCCGCTCGAACCGGCCCATCGCCTTCAACCTCATGGGCGACCGCGTCGTCGATGTGGTCCCGGCGCCGCCGGACGCGTACCGGCGGTATCTCGCGTTTCGGATTCCCGCCAGCGAGACCTCGTCGGAGTTGTGTCTCCTGCGGGGCCGCTGGACGTCCGCCCGGGGCCGTCTTGCGGCGCGCATCACCGAGGCCGCGATGCCGTCGCTGGCGACGCTGGTCGACCGCACCTTGAACGCGGAGCGGCGCCGGCGCCACCGGCAGCAGCTCGAAGCGCTGAACAACGCGGCGCAGGTGCTCACGCGGGCCGTGGACGTGCGCGCCGCCCTCACCGACCTCGTCTCCGCCATGGCGGGGGCCACCGGATACGACTACGTCACGTTCGACTTGTACGACCCCGACGAGCGCCGCTTCGTCATGCGCGTGCTGAACCGCAACCGCTGGGCGAACACGGCCCTCGCGGACTTCTGGGTCAACAGCTTCAATCCCGACGACACGGACTACTTCGCCCGGTATGTTATGGGTTCGAGCGAGCCGCTGCTCTGCCCGGATTTGCAGAACGACGAGCGGTTTCCCGAGTTCCTGCGGGCGTTCTACCGGCAGGCGTTGCTCATCTCCGCGGCCGCGTTCGCGGTGCGGTTCCAGGACGAGCTCCTCGGGACCATCGGATTCGTGTCGTACCGGCCGCGGACCTTCGGCCCCGAAGAGGTGGCGGACCTCCAGGGCCTCGTGCAGCAGATGGCCACGGCTCTCAAGGCCATGCGGATGTACGCAGCGCTCGCCCGCTCGCGGGCGGAGCTAGAGCGGTACGCCCGGCGCATCGAGCGACAGCGGGCGAAGCTGCGCCAGCAGGCGCGGGCGCTCCGTCGCATGGCCACCACCGACGCCCTCACCGGGGTCTGCAACTACGCGCGGCTCCAGGAGTCGTTCGACCGGCTGCTCACGCGGGCCCGGGCGGACGGCGCGCCCCTGTCGGTCCTGCTCGCCGACGTCGACGACTTCAAGCGCCTCAACGACTCGCACGGCCACCTCGTCGGGGATCAGGCGCTGCGGGCCATCGGACGCGCGCTGCGGCTCGGCTGCCGCCCGGGGGACGTGGTCGGC
>DATLZC010000298.1:0-4885 GCA_035574215.1 Dehalococcoidia bacterium
CAGGTCCTCAACGCCGCTGAACGAGAGCAGTCCTCCGGTGCCTGAGACCTCGGGCGGGAATTCGACCCCGCTATAGCGGCTTGCGGGTACAGGGCACCGCTAGCTCCCCGTCTAGCACGACCGCGCCTCATCCTAGCCACGCCCCTCATCCCTGTCAACCGGCTCAGGCCCGGTGACGCCCGCCGCCACGGCGTCTACACTCAGACCGGTGTCCCGCATCACGTCCGATGGGTCCGCAGCCTTCGCGGCGCTCTGCGTCCGCGCGGCCGCCTGCGCCGCGTGCGCCGCCATGCGCCACGTGCACGCCCTCAGCCCCGCGAACGGCCCCGTGCCCGCCCCGGTGATGTGCGTCGCCGAAGCGCCCGGGCGTCTCGGAGCCGCCCTCACCGGGGTACCGCTCACCCGAGACGTCGCCGGACGCCGCTTCGAAGCTTTCCTGGCGCTCGCGGGGCTTCGCCGCGACGACGTCTTCGTCACGAACGCCGTGCTCTGCCTTCCCCTCGACGCCGCCAGCCGCAATCGCCGTCCCACGCTCGAGGAGGTGACCGCGTGCGCGCCCTTCCTCCGAGCCCAGCTCGCGCTCGTACGGCCACGCGTCGTGCTCGCGCTCGGCGCGACGGCCCTGCGGGCGCTCGCCCGCATCGAGCCGCATGGCGCCAGGCTCGCCCGCGACGCGGGACGCGCGATTCCCTGGCGTGACGGCTGGCTCATCCCGCTGTACCACCCCGCCTTCCGCTCGACGGTCCACCGGCCTCAGCGACTCCAGGAAGACGACTGGCGCAGGACCGGCCGCTTCGTCCGTCGCGCGCTCGCCGGCGGGCTCGACCCTGCCGGGGTTGTATCGCAGGCGACCGGGGGCTATGATCCGTCGAAACATCCGTTCCAGCGGCGTATCGGGAAGTCAGCGTGCGACTGAACCTTCGTCTGGACCCGAGGCCTGTCGAGTACGACCCCTCAGTCCAAGCCGACGATAGGCTGACGCCGCCGTCCGTCGATCTCGAGGTGGAGACGCGGGAGTGGTCGCCCCGGCGCGTCGGCCCGGTTCAACGTCCGGAGCTCGTCGCCTTCGTCGATGGAGCCCAGCACATCGAGGCGCGCGTGCTGGCCGACGATGGCGAGCGGCTGGTCTACGGCGCGTTCGTCGTATTCGCCGTCGGCGCGGCGATCTGCGAGCCGGGCCGCGTGACGACGCGGCTCATCCCTCCTCGGCGCGCCTTGACCCTCAGCGACGGGGCGCGCGAAGACGACGTCGACATCGAGTGCGGAGCCATCCGCCTTCGCTACGTGGCTTCGCCCTGCGGCGAGAGCGGCGCTGACGCCCCCGCCCGGGAGCTCCACCGGCTGCGCCAGGACGCCGAGCGCGACCTGGGCTACGAGCTCACCGAAGCGGGCGTGCCGCTGGTTATCGCCGACGGCCCGCTGCGCTTTCAGCGTAGGCCGAAGGGACACGTCCTGGGTATCGTCAAGACCATGCACACGCTCTACGTCGACGTGGCGAAGTTGGCGTGCCTCGCGGCCTTGCGTCCCGGTGAGCGTTCGCCCGTCTTCCTCATCGAGCGCGACCGCCCGGTGTACTCCTGGTTCGTGCGTCTTGGTATAGGAGGACCGTCGGACCATGCGCTGTCCGGCATCGTCCGCGTGGAGACGATGGCCGACGGGGTCTCGCTCGAGGAGACGGTCGCGCTCGCCGACCGCACGGCTGGACTGCTCCCCGACTTCGCGGGGCCTGCCTACTGGGACGCGCGGGCGCCGCAGAATCTGGTCCCGATCGCCGGCCTCGAGCGGCAGCTCCGGCGCACGCTGGGCGACCCCGCGTTCGTCCGGCGGGCCATCGAGGCGTATCTCACGAGGGAAGCGAGCGGATGAACGCAGTCGGAAGAGTCATCGGCACCGAAGACGCGCACCCCCTCGAGTTCTGGGTAGGCATCGGCCCCGACCAGTACCTCCAGCTCGACGACGTCGTCGCCGTGGTGACCGAGCTGCCGGACGGCACGCAGGTCCGCCACTACGGCGTCGTCGACCTCGTCCGGTCGCGGTTCGAAGGCGCGCAGTACGACTCCGACGTCTTCCGGGTCGCCGACGGCATCCTGCCCGCGGACGTCGCTTCGGCGGCGCATGTGTCCGTGACGCGCGTCGAGCCCGAGATCTTCGTTCCCCCAACCCCGGGTCTGCCCGTCGTCCGAGCGTCCGGGGCGGACCGGGAAGCGGCGCTGTACTTCGATGGCATGCCGCGGCGCTTCATCGCAGGCCTGTCGCGGGACGGCCAACCGGTGTACGGCAACCTCGAGTTTCTCGACGGGAGCCGGGGCGCCCACGTGAACATCTCCGGCGTGTCCGGCGTCGCGACGAAGACGTCGTACGCGCTGTTTCTGCTGTTCTCGCTGTTTCACTCCGACGCGCTCGGCCCGCGGCGTTCGAACACGCGGGCCATCGTCTTTAACGTGAAGGGTGAAGACCTGCTGTGGCTGGACAAGCCCAACCGCAACCTTTCGCGCGACGAGCGGCAGCGCTACGAGGCGCTCGGCCTGCCCGCCGAGCCGTTCGCCAGCGTGGGACTCTGGGCGCCCGTGCGCCGGGACGCGCCCGAAGCCGCGCCCGACACCGGGAGCCGGCAGGCCGACGTCACGCCCTTCTACTGGACCCTGCGCGAGTTCTGCGAGCAGCGGCTGCTGCGCTTCCTCTTCGCCGAGGCGGACACTGAGGCCAGCCAGATCGCCTTCGCCGTGATGCAGGTCGAGCGCGCGCTCGAGCTCGCGGCCAGCGCGACGCCGCCCGACGCGGGCTATGTGCAGATCGAAGACGCCCGCTTCACGCGATTCGCTGACCTGGCCGAATTCATCGCCGTGAACCAGGATATGTTCACGAAAAACATCGCCCAGGCCACGTACAACGCCTTCGCCCGCCGCCTCGAGGCGGCCGTCGCCACCTGCGGGCACCTGATCCGCGCCGAGCCCCAGGAGATCGCCGACCGGCACCGCATCGACTGGCGCGAGCGGCAGGTCAACGTCATCGACCTCCACAACCTGCACGACCGGGCGAAGCGCTTCGTCGTCGGCGTCGTCGTCAAGCGGCTCATGGAAGAGAAAGAACGCACGGGCACGGCGGAGCCGCTGGTGTTCCTGGTGCTCGACGAGCTGAACAAGTACGCGCCCCGCGAGGGATGGTCGCCCATCAAGGAAGTGGTGCTCGACATCGCCGAGCGCGGGCGGTCGATGGGCGTCGTCCTCATCGGCGCGCAGCAAACCGCCAGCGAGATCGAGCGCCGCGTGGTCGCCAACGCGTCGTTCCGCGTCGTCGGCCGGCTCGACGCCGCAGAGGCGCAGCGAGGCGAGTACGGCTTTCTCACGCAGGCGGCCCGCGCGCGCTCGGCGGTCCTCAAGCCCGGCAGCATGTTCCTGCTTCAGCCCGAGATCCCGGTGCCCCTCCTCGTGCAGTTCCCGTTCCCCTGCTGGGCCACGCGCCGAAGCGAGGTCGACGAGCGACGACCCGACACCGCACGCATCTTCGGGTGAGCAGTCATGAGGTTCCTGCATACCGCCGACTGGCATATCGGCAAGCCGCTGCGTAACCGGAACCGCGATGACGAATACCGGGCGGTCCTGGCGGAAGTGCTCGACATCGCGCGCCGCGAAGCCGTGGACTGCGTGCTGGTCGCCGGCGATGTGTACGACGCCTCGACGCCGCCCCCCGAAGCCGAGCGCATCGTGTACGACTTCTTCCGGGAGCTGCGAGGGGCGGGCATCAAGGCGGTGGTGATCGCGGGCAACCACGACCATCCCCGGCGCCTCAGCGCCGTCGCGCGCGTGCTCGAGATGCTCGACATCCACGTGCGCGGCGAAGCCGCCCACCCCGACGACGGTGGCTGCGTCGTCGTCACCGGGCGCGGCGGTGAAGCGGCCGTCGTGGCGGCGCTCCCCTGGGTGCCCGAACGTCAGGCGGTGCTGTTCGAGGAGGTGGCGTCGCCAGAAGCGGCCACGCCGTATACGCAGTACGCCGAGCGTCTGGCGACGGCCATCGGGCTCTTCCCCTCCCACTTCCGGGCGGACACCGTGAACATCCTGATGGCGCACCTGTTCATCCACGACGCCCTCGTGGGCCCGGAGGGCGGCGAGCGTCCCATTCACCTGACACAGACGTACGCGGTCATGCCGCAGGCGCTGCCGGCGACGGCCGATTATGTCGCGTTGGGCCACCTCCACCGTCCCCAGTCCATCGGGGCCTCGCCTTGTCGCCACACGTACTACGCGGGTTCGTTGCTCCAGCTCGACTTCGGAGAGCGCGACCAGCAGAAGCAGGTCATCGTCTTCGACGCGAAGCCCGGGCGCCCGCCCGACGTGCGGCACATCCCCCTCTCCAGCGGGCGGCGGCTCCGCGAGGTGCGGGGGACGCTCGACGAGCTCCGGGCGCAGGCGGATTCCTTCGGCGACGACTTCCTCCGCGTGCGGGTGGACCTGCCGGCGCCGGTACCCGCGCTCGCCGCCCAGGTGCGCGATTTCCTGCCGAACGCCGTGGACATCCAGAGCCTCACGCCCGACGGCGGCCAAACGGCGTCGCCCGCTGCGTCGATGCGGGGCATGACGCCGCTCCAGATGTTCCAGCGTTACTTCGAGCAGACCCAGGGCGCGGAGCTCCGCAAGGACCTGGCTGACCTCTTCACAGCGCTGCTCGATGAAGACGCCTCTTCGGAGGGAAGCCAGTGAGGCCCCGCCGGTTGATCCTCGAGGGATTCGGGCCGTACAAGCGTCGCCAGGAGCTCGACTTCACCCAGCTCGACCTGTTCGCCATCTCGGGCCCGACGGGCGCCGGCAAGTCCTCCATCGTCGATGCCCTCACCTATGCCCTGTACGGACGCATCTACCGGGTCGGCGACGACGTGAAGGCGTTC
>DATLZC010000299.1:0-2420 GCA_035574215.1 Dehalococcoidia bacterium
GCTTGCGCTTGACGCACGAGTCCCCGATTTGTTAGAGTCTTGCACGGCTAGACAGCGCTACCCCTTTGTCGATTCCCCAAACTGGCTTGCTCATTGGGGCGCTTTGCCATTTTCAGGGCCCGAACGCTTAGTCGCTTGCGAACAGGAGCGCGCGCATGACTGTCTCTTCGGACATCGTCAGCATCCGAACGTCCGTCCCGTCGGTCAAGAAGTCGTACGGTAAGCTTCCTGAAGTTCTCGATATCCCGAATCTGATCGATATCCAGCTCCGGTCCTTCGAGTGGTTCAAGAACGAGGGCCTGCGGGAGCTCTTCGACGAGATCTCGCCCATTCAGGACTTCACCGGCTCGCGGATGGAGCTGCGGTTCAAGGAGTACAGCTTCGGCGAGCCCAAGTACTCGCAGGCCGAGTGCCGCGAGCGCGACATGACCTACGCCGCGCCGCTCAAGGTCAAGGTCGAGCTGCTCATCAAGGAGACCGGCGAGGTCAAGGAGCAGGAGCTCTTCATGGGGGACTTCCCCCTCATGACCGAGCACGGCACCTTCATCATCAACGGCGCCGAGCGCGTCGTGGTCTCCCAGCTCGTGCGCTCCCCCGGCGTGTACCTGACGCTGCAGACCGACCCCACGAGCGGACGCCAGCTCTGCTTCGCCAAGCTCATCCCCAGCCGGGGCGCCTGGCTCGAGTTCGAGACCAGCAACAAAGACGTCATCGCCGTCAAGGTCGACCGCAAGCGCAAGATCCCCATCACGACCCTGCTGCGGGCCGTCGATGAGGAGGAAGGCGTGCCCGACACCGAGCTGGGCACCAACGAGCGGCTGCTCGCCGCGTTCGCCGACGTCGACACGAACGAGGAGCACCGCTACATCCAGTCGACCATCGACCGCGAGCCCTCGACGAACAAGATCGAGGCGATGCTCGAGTTCTACCGCCGGCTGCGCCCGGGCGACCCCCCGACGCTGGAGAACGCCCGCACGCTGATTCAGTCGCTGTTCTTCAACGAGCGCCGGTACGACCTGGGCCGGGTGGGCCGGTACAAGGTCAACAAGCGCCTCGGATTGCAGATCGACCAGAAGATCCGCATTCTCACGCCCGCCGACCTGCGGGCCATCGTGCGCGAGATCATCAAGCTCAACAACGGCCAGGGGCACCCGGACGACATCGACCACCTCGGGAACCGGCGGGTGCGCGCCGTAGGCGAGCTGATCCAGATGCAGTTCCGGGTCGGCCTCCTGCGCATGGAGCGCGTCGTTCGGGAGCGCATGACCATCACCGACCCCGATCAGGCGACGCCCAGCGCGCTGATCAACATCCGCCCGGTGGTCGCCGCGATGAAGGAGTTCTTCGGCGGCTCCCAGCTCTCGCAGTTCATGGACCAGACCAACCCCCTGGCGGAGCTCACGCACAAGCGCCGGCTGTCCGCCCTGGGGCCGGGCGGCCTCTCCCGCGACCGCGCGGGCTTCGATGTGCGCGACGTGCACTACAGCCACTACGGCCGGATCTGCCCCATCGAGACGCCGGAAGGGCCGAACATCGGCCTCATCGGGTCGCTGGCCACGTACGGCAAGATCAACGACTACGGCTTCATCGAGACGCCCTACCGGCGGGTGAAGCGCGAAGTCCCTGCGTCATCCCCCGACCTGGTCGGACGGAAGCTCCGGCAGGACGTGACGGACGCCAAGGGGAAGGTCATCGCCACCGCCGGCACCGTCATCACCGAGGACCTCGCCGCCAGGCTGGCGAAGCTGGGCGACACGCCCATCCCGGTGCGGCCCTTCGTCTCGGACGAGATCGAGTACCTCTCGGCCGACGTCGAGGACCAGTACGTCATCGCGCAGGCGAACGCGGTGCTCGATGAAAAGCGGCAGTTCGTCGAAGACCGGGTCGAGGTCCGCGAGGCGGAGGCCTACGCTTTCGAGTCCATCGACCGGGTGCACTACATGGACGTGTCCCCGAAGCAGATCCTCTCGGTGGCCACGTCGCTCATCCCGTTCCTGGAGCACAACGACGCGCCCCGCGCGCTCATGGGCTCGAACATGCAGCGCCAGGCGGTGCCGCTCGTGCGGCCGGAGACGCCGCTCGTCATGACCGGCGTCGAGTGGCGGGCCGCCGTCGACTCCGGGCAGGTGATCCTCGCCGAAGGGGACGGCGTGGTGACGTCGTCCACGGGACAGGAGATTCGCGTCCGGTACGACGACGGCACGGAGAAGGCGTACCCCCTCACGAAGTTCGTGCGGTCGAACCAGGGCACGTGCATGAACCAGCGCCCGACCGTCCGCAAGGGGCAGCGGGTGTACAAGGGCATGCCTCTGGCGGACAGCTCGTCGACGGACAAGGGGGAGCTGGCCCTCGGCCAGAACCTGCTCTGCGCCTTCATGAGTTGGGAGGGCTGCAACTTCGAGGACGCCATCGTCATCTCC
>DATLZC010000300.1:0-7644 GCA_035574215.1 Dehalococcoidia bacterium
GGAGAGCAGGTCGAGGGCGAAGCGGTCGGGATGCCAGCTCGAGACGCCACGCACCGCCGCCGAGATGTGCGCCTGTTCGGTGTTCTTGTACAGCGTCGCGGCGCGCGGCTCCCGCTGTCCGTTGACGGCGGGGAACCAGCACGCCGGGTTGCCGCGTTCCCAGTCGCCCATGTGCGCCTTCGCCAGCTCGACGACCTCATCGTGCGAGACCGCCCCGGCGACGCTGAGGACCATGTTGTTGGGCACGTACTGCCGGCGCAGGTACGCCAGCGCCATCTCCCGGTCGATGCGGGAAACCGTTTCCTCCGTGCCCGCCACGTCCCAGCCGAGCGGCTGGTTAGGCCACAGCGTGCGGTCCAACAGGATGTCGACCTGCTGCGCGGGAGAGTCGGCGACGCTGGCGAGCTCCTCGATGACGACGGCGCGCTCCTTCTCGAGCTCGGCCGGGTCCAGGAGCGGCCGGCGGACCATGTCCACGAGGACGTCGAGCGCGAGCTCGAAGTGGGGACGCGCGACCTTGCAGTAGTAGACCGTCAGCTCGCGGTCGGTGGCGGCGTTGATGACGCCGCCCACGCTGTCGATGGCCTCTGAGATGTCGCGCGGCGTCGGGCGCTTCTCGGTGCCCTTGAAGCACATGTGCTCGAGGAAGTGAGACAGCCCCGACTGCTCCGGCCGCTCGTACCGCGAGCCCGCTCCGACGTAGACGCTGACGCTCACCGAGCGCGTGTGCGGCATCGGGGCGGTCACGACGCGCAGTCCGTTGTCCAGCGTGGTCTTGAGGTACGGGGCGGGGGTCTCTTCGGCAGCCAGGGCGCTCCTCCGCGGGAACCAGGCCCTCATTGAGCGGCGGGCCTCGTCGTTTGCCCGATTCTATTGGCGGGGACGGGCGAGATCAAACGGTCCGCAGTCCGCGACCACGCATGCAGACGGCGCCGCGAACGGTCGAGACTACCTTTGGAGATGCAACGCGCGAACGAGCTCGCCTGCGGACACTTTCTCGCGGAGCTCGCCGACCTGGCGGCGCGGCCGTCGGTCAGCGAGCGCGGGCTGCGCCTTGCGTTGAGCCGCCTGTGCCAGGTCTCCGGCGCGTTCGACGCCTGGCTGCTCGTGGCCGCCGAGGACCATACGGCGCCGGTGACGTGCATCGGCCCCGCCGCGAAGCTGTGGAACCACGGCTTCACGTACGACGGACTCTTGATCCTGCGGCGCTGGATGGCCGACCACGCTCCCCACGTGGGGTTCCGGATGACCCGCGCCGACCGGAAGGTGCGAGAAAAGATGGCCGCGGCCCCTGGCCTCCCGCGTCCCTTCTTCGCCTTTCAGCTCGTCGTGCCCGAAACGTCCGTCGAAGCGCTCATCGTCCGCGGACCCTGGGGCGTGGGCGGCATCCCGGCGGAGACGCTGGCCCTCCTGAAGGCGTCCGTGCCCGGGTTTTCCACGCTTGTTATGCGCTTCATCGGGCAGCAGCGGTCATCCCGCTTCGAGAAGCAGCTCGACGCGCTCGCGAGCATGGCCCACATCCTGATGAACACGAAAGACATGGAGACGGCGCTCACGGAGCTCGCGACCATCACGAGCGCCGTCACCGGCTTCTCGTTCGTCACCATCGACGTGTACGATCGCGGCCTCGAAACCATCGCGCTCCGCTGCGTGGCGCAGAACCGTTACATGCAGTTCGACAACCTCCAGCGGTGGATCGAGGCGCGGGCGAAGGGGGACCCCCTGGGCAGCCGGGCGCTGGCGGAAGGCGCGCCGCTGTACATCGAGGACTTGCAGAGCGACCCCCGCGCGCCGGAATCGTCGCATGTGTTCGCCAAGCGGAACCTGCTCCGGTCGGCGGCGGTCGTCCCGCTCGTGTTCGGCGGTGAGCGGCTCGGCGTGCTCTCGCTCACCGGATTCGAGACGCGCGAGTTCGACCCGGCGCTCCGCCAGCTCATCGGGACGCTCGCGGGGCAGATTTCGACCGCCATCAAGGCGCTCACGCTGTTCTCTCAGCTCAAGGAGTCGGAGCAGCGGCTGCGCGAGCTGAACGAGCGCCTCCAGGAGAACATGGAGGTCCAGCACCGCCTGGCGCGCACGGACGCGCTCACGGGCCTGCCGAACCGCCGCTACCTGGAAGAGGCGCTCGGGGCCGAAGTGGCCCGCGCGCACCGGCACGGTGGACCGCTCGCCGTCGCCATCTTCGACGTCGACCACTTCAAGACGGTGAACGACGTGAACGGCCACGCGGCCGGAGACGAGACGCTGCGTGTCATCGCCAGCATGGCGCGCGAGGTCGCGCGGAGCAGCGACCTCGTCGGGCGCTTCGGCGGCGACGAGTTCGTCTTCCTGCTGCCCCAGACCGATGCGGATGGCGCCAGCGAGCTGGTCTGGCGGCTCGTGCGCGAGGTCCGGGCCAAGTGGACCTCGCCCCGCGTGACGCTGAGCGCAGGCATCGCGGCGCTGTTGCCGGGCGAATCGGCCGACTCGCTACTCGCGCGGGCCGACGCCGCGCTGTACGAAGCGAAGAACGCGGGCCGGGACACCGTCCGCGTGGCGCTGCCGCCGGCGGAAGCCGCCGAACTGCGGAAGGCGGGCTGAACCCGCCCCGCGGCGACCGCGGCGGTAGAATCGCCCAATCTAAGCGGGGCTTCTGCTCCGGGTAATACGTTTGGCTAGCTGCTCCAATGCTCGGGAAAGTCGAGAGAGCACGATTTCATTCCCGGACCAAGGGGAGGTCTCGACAAACAAAATGTCAATTGCCGCGATGTATTCGAACACACGCTCGGACACGGCCCGCAGGTTCTTGAGCGCGGCGGGAAGGCTTCGCTCGGTTACCACTAAAGCATATTCGTTACCGAATCTCATCATGCTGGATTCGAACTCACCGATCCACCCTTCCGTCAGCTGGGTGATTTCGCCGCGCCACCTTCCCGAGTAGTCAACTATGACTTCGAGGACGACCGACTGTCCTTGGAGCTCTACCTCCTCCCAATCGAGTGTCTCGTATTCTCCGTACGCCGACACCCCGCTGATTCGACCGAAAACAGACTCGACAAGCTGCCGGTAGCGCAAGCCGGGGTCTACTTGACGTTCGCGATCCGCCAGGCGCCGCAAATGATCAGCCAGGCGCTCCAAATAGTGAAGAGCCAGCGCTCATCCAGTGATGAAACGGCGCGCCGCGTCGTGTTCACTGGACGTTCCGGGGTGGGGCCCGCTCGCATGAAGCACCTTCACAAAATGCCCCGAGAAACCGCCCTTCCTCGGAGTCCAAGAAGCCCTTCTCTTGCAAAAAGGCGCGTGCCTTGCCACCGGTGGGCGGCCGTCCAGATTTCGTCCAGAGCCTGCGCGCTATGTCGTTGCACAGTGATTCCACAAAGGCGCGAGTCTGGGCGTTCGCGCCCTCCCACTCACCCCGTGCAAAAGCCGACGCCGCCTGTTCCAGATGACGCACAGTGGTTGAGAAGCCTCGGCTCTGAAGCGGAGGAACAACTGAGGCCTTCAGCTCCCGGACGACGTTCCCCAGGTCGCTCAACCCGCCGAATTCCTCGTTATCATGCCTATGGTATTCACGATCCCTCCCAGGTCACGTCCCCGTGGAGGTCCGCCGGGTGCTCCCGCGAGGCGAAGACTTCGTACTCGCGGCGGGCGGCTCCGATGGTGGTGCTGTCGCCATGCCCCGGGTGGACACGCGTGTCGTCCGGCAACGGGAGCAGCTTCTCGACGATGGACGCGATCTCCTGGCGCAGCGCCTCGGGGCTGTCCGATCGCCCCGGTCCGCCGGGGAAGAGCGTGTCGCCGGAAATGAGATGCCTTCCCACCAGGAGGCAGACGCTTCCCGGCGTGTGCCCGGGCGTGTGCAGCACGCGGATGCGGGCGGCGCCGACCTCGATCTCCTGCCCGTCGGCCAGTTCGCCGTCCACTTTGTCCCGGTAGCGCTCGGCGTCGGCGGGATGACACAGCGCGGGCGCGCCTGTCGCCTTCTTGAGGGCGTCGATGGACGCCCAGTGGTCGCCGTGGCGATGGGTCATGAGGATCGCCTTCACGCGCGCGCCGGCCACGCCCTCCAGGACGGCCTCGCCGCCCGCCGGCGCGTCCACGATGACGCATTCCCCGGCCTGCCGATCGGCGATGACGTAAGCGTTGTTGGCGAAAGGACCCAGCGGGCCGAATTTCAGGATCGTAACCGGGCCGTCTTGCAGCGTCTCCATATGGAACCTCCTCTCGCTCGCCGGGCCGCAGCGCCATTGTAGGCCGGGTCAGGCCATGGAGGCAGCGGCGAACCTACGGCAGCCGATAGCCTGCGCCGTCGCGAGCCACCAGCCCGTCGCGCGCCAGTGCCGCCAGCGCCTCGGCGAAGACGCCGTCCGTCCTCGGTTCGCCGAGCGCCCGCGCCAGCGCCGTCGCGTCCATCGGCGCGTCGGCGGCCCGCAACACCCGCACGATAGCGCCCCGGTACCAGCGTTTCGCGCCCCGACGGTACGGCGGCTGCCCCCGGGTCGCGGGCGCGCGCGGTGGCGGTGCCTCGCGGCTCGCGCACAGGGCTTCGGCGGGACACGCCTCGCACCGGGGCCGCGGTCGGCACACCAGCGCACCGAGGTCCATGAGCGCCTGATTCCATCGCGCGGGGTCGGACCGGGCGAGCGCCATCGCCGCCAGCTCTGCGACGCGGGATGGCGTGGCGTCGGGCTCGCCGAACACCCGCGTGAGAACCCGCCGGACGTTCGTGTCGATCGCGGGAACGGGCGCCCCGAA
The DNA here is from genome assembly GCA_035574215.1 of Dehalococcoidia bacterium. Lineage (GTDB taxonomy): Bacteria > Chloroflexota > Dehalococcoidia > DSTF01 > JACRBR01 > DATLZC01. The sequence goes on from DATLZC010000300.1 coordinate 4,735, forward strand.
GGCGAAGGACGCGATGACGGCGGCGGTGAACGGGCCCACGCCGGGAAGCGCGGCGAGGGAGCCGGCGTCTCGGGGGAAGCCGCCGCGCTCGACGACCGCACGAGCCGCCTCACGAAGGCGCAAGGCACGAAGGTTGTATCCCAGGCCGTCCCACGCGCGCAGCGCGTCCGCGGGCGCGGACTCTGCCAGCCGCTCGACCGACGGAAAACGCGAGAGAAAGCGCTCGTACGCTGGCAGCACCCGCGACATCTGGGTCTGCTGGGCCATGACGGCGGCCACCAGCGCATGGTAGGGGTCGCCGCTCTCTCGCCAGGGCGCCCGCAGGCCGTGACGGCGATGCCACGCGAGGATGCGCCTGCGCAAGCGTGGAAGGTCGACCGTGGGCGTCATCGAGCCACAGGGTACCAGAGGGCCGAACGACGATTGCCCGGGGGTTCGCCGTCTGATTCAATACGGCCCGTGCAGATCACCGACCACGTCCACGACATTCCGGTCCGGCTCTCGTGGTTTCCCCAGCCGTACCCGCCGAACGTCTTCGTCATCATCGGGGCCGGTGGCGAGGCGGCGCTGGTGGACGCGGGCTTCTCGGACGACGAGTCGTTCGAGGCGCGCCGCGAGGCCCTGACGGCGCTCGGGCCGCTCACGGTCCGATATCTCATCCTGACGCACCATCACTACGACCACTCTAGCGGCGCGCGGCGGCTCCAGGCGCTCACCGGCGCGGATGTCGTGATGCACCGTCTGGAGGCGCCGCTCCTGCGTCAGGCGGCGACCGAGGAGGTGCCGTCGGACCTCGACGCGCCTCCGGAGCAGCGGGAAGCGCGGGAGCGTATGAAGGCGTTCCGGGAGGAAGCGGCCCGCGTGGAGCCCGCGATTCTGTGCGAGGACGGCGACCGTCTCACGGTCGGCGGGCTGAGCCTGCGGCTGATCCACACCCCCGGACACACGGCGGGCCATCTCTGCGTGCTTTTGGAGGACGAAGGGGTGCTCTTCGCCGGAGACAATGTGCTCGGCCTCGGCACGACGGTGGTGCCGCCTCCGCCGCACGGCGACATGGCGCAGTACATCGCCTCGCTCCACAAGATGCAGGAGGTGGGCGCGCGCCTGCTCCTCCCGGGCCACGGCCCGCCGGTGAAGGACCCGCACCGCAAGCTCCAGGAGCTCATCGACCATCGACATCAGCGGGAAGAACAGATCCTCGCGTTGATCCGCGAGGGCCGCGACACCGTCCGGCGTCTCGTGCGCGCCATCTACCCCGAACTCGACCGTCGGCTCCTCGGCATGGCGGAGAGCCAGGTCCGCTCGCACCTCGCGAAGCTGGAGGCGGAAGGCCGCATCGCCACCGAGCGCGACGGCGACGAGACGAAGGTGAGGGTGGTGTAGCCGTCAGCCGTCAGCAGTCAGCTATCAGCAGTCAGCTATCAGCAGTCAGCTTTCAGCATTCAGAAGTCGGCCACGAAGGCTGAAGGCTGAAAGCTGATGGCTGAAAGCCGACGGCTGAAAAGCTGAAAGCTGACGGCTGACAGCTACCAGCCACGAAAGGCGGGAGCGTGAGGGATTTCCGGGACCTCAAGGTGTGGGAGAAGGCGCACGCGCTCGCCCTGGACGTGTACCGCGTCACGCAGGGCTTTCCGCCCGACGAACTGTACGGGCTCACCGGTCAGATGCGCCGGGCCTCCTCCTCCATCCCCGCCAATATCGCCGAGGGATGCGGTAGAGACGGGGATGGCGAGCTTGCCCGCTTCCTCCGGATCGCGATGGGCTCCGCGAGCGAGCTCGAGTATCACCTACTGCTGGCTCGTGACCTCGCGTTGTGTCCGCGCGCCGACTACGACCGCCTCACGGCGGACCTCACCGAGGTGAAGCGCATGCTCGCGACCCTCATCCGCAGACTCCGGCCGCGGTGAGCTGTCAGCTATCAGCAGTCAGCAATCAGCAATCAGCAATCAGCTATCAGCCCCCGGTCGCGAATGCTGAAAGCTGAAAGCTGACGGCTGAAAGCTGAAGGCTGAAAGCTGAAGTCAGCAATCAGCAATCAGCAATCAGCTATCAGCCCCCGGTCGCGAATGCTGAAAGCTGAAAGCTGAAAGCTGACGGCTGAAAGCTGACAACTGAAGCTGAAAGCTGATGGCTGACTGCTGAAAGCTCTATACTGCTTCCACCCATGCCCTCGCTCGACCGCACGCTCGCCTCGATCTTCCCGCGGACGGCCGACGTCTCAACGGCAGGCCACCTGACCATCGGGGGCTGCGACGTCGTGGACCTCGCCCGCGAATACGGAACGCCGCTGTACGTGTTCGACGAGGTCGAACTGCGGGCGTCGATGCGGGCGTACCGGCGCGCCTTCGAGGAGCGGTACGAGCGCGTGCGCGTGCTGTACGCGTCGAAGGCGTACCTGGCGCGGTGGGTCGCGGCGATCGCCCTCGAGGAAGGGCTGGGCTTCGACGCCGTGTCGGGCGGCGAGCTGGCCGTGCTGTTGGCTGCGGGCGCGCCGACCGACGCTATCTACTTGCACGGGAACAACAAGTCCGAGCAGGAGCTCCGCGAGGCGCTGGCGGCCGGCGTAGGGCGCATCGTCGTCGACAACCTGCACGAGCTCGAGCTGCTCGACCGCCTCGCGCGCGAGGCGGGGAAACGCCAGCCCGCGCTGCTGCGGCTGTCGCCCGGCATCGACCCGCACACGCACGCCAAGACGACCACGGGCATTCTGGACTCGAAGTTCGGAATCCCCATCGCGACCGGAGACGCCGAGCGGGCCGTCCGGGAGGCGCTGGCGCTCCCGGGCGTCGAGCTGGTCGGCCTGCACTGCCATCTCGGCTCGCCCATCTTCGAGACGGAGCCCTACGAGCGGGCGAACGACGTGATGCTGGCGTTCGCGGCGGAGATGCGCGACCGCCACGGGTTCGAGCT
>DATLZC010000301.1:0-12660 GCA_035574215.1 Dehalococcoidia bacterium
TCAGGGGAAAGGCGAACGCGAAGAGCAGGAGAAAGCCGGCGCGTCCGAACTCTTCGAGCAAGTGCCGCCACCGTTTGTGAATTTCGTCGCGTATGTGGCCGCAATCATAGCACAGGGGGTGGGTACGGACAACCGCCGCGAGGTTCGGTTGACGCACCTTACGTTCACGTCATAGGATGGGCGCGCTCGCGGCGCACGCGAGCGAGACGGTCCGCCTCCGGCTGACGGGGCGGCCTCTTTTTGGCGCAGGCCTTTCATCCGCCGTACACGAGGACGACGATGCCCGAGTATCAACGCCCGCTGCCGTTCCCCACGCCCGAGACCCAGCCCTTCTGGGACGCCTGCAAGCGCCACGAATTGCAGCTCCCGTACTGCCTCCGCTGTCAGGCGTTCTTCTTCTACCCGCGGCGGTTCTGCCCCCGTTGCTTCTCCTGGGACATCGAGTGGCGGCGCTGCAGCGGGCGGGGCACCCTGTACACCTACGCCATCCAGTACCGGTCCATGGCCGCGGGGTTCGAGCCGCCGTACGTCACGGCGCTGGTCCAGCTCGAAGAGGGGCCTCGGCTCATGACCAACCTGGTGGACGTCGAGCCGGATCCGAAGCGCATCCGCTGCGACATGCCGGTGGAGGTGGTGTTCCACGACGTGACTGACCAGATCACGCTGCCCCTTTTCCGGCCGGCTGTGTAGCGGCGTTCGAGACGAGAACAGGAGCGCACCGTGGGCTATCAGAAGCGCGTGGCCATCGTCGGGGTGGACGAATCCGACGAGATCGGCATCTGCGAGGGAAAGACGGCGATGATGCTGCACGCGGAGGCGGCCCGGAACGCCCTCCGCGACGCGGGCATCGATAAATCGGAGGTCGATGGTCTCTTCACGGCCGGCATCGGCGGCATGGCCGTGGTCGAGATGTGCGAGTACCTCGGCATTCAGCCGCGGTACATGGATGGCACGATGACCGGCGGTTCGTCGTTCGTCCTCCACGTCGGGCACGCGGCCGCGGCTATCAACGCCGGTCTGTGCAACGTCGCGCTCATCACCCACGGGGAGAACGGCTACTCCCGGCGTCGCATGCGGATCCCGACCGGACGCATGGCGTTCGGTGACCCGTCGTCGATCTTCGGGCAGTTCGAGCTTCCGTTCGGCATCGGGCCCGCGCCGTCGGCCTACGCGATGGCGTGCATGCGTCACATGCACCAGTACGGCACGACCCACGAACAGCTCGCCGAAATCGCCGTCTCCACGCGGAAGTGGGCCCAGCTCAACCCCAAGGCGTTCATGCGCGACCCGCTCACCGTCGACGATGTGCTGTCGTCTCGCTGGATCGCCTACCCGTTCCACCTCTACGACTGCTGCCTCGTGACGGACGCTGGCGGCGCCGTCGTCGTGGTGGGCGAGGATCGGGCGCGGGACCTGCCGAAGAAGCCGGTGTGGGTGCTGGGCGCCGCGGAGGCGACGACGCACGCGGGCCTGCTCAGCATGCCAGACCTCACGACGACGCCGGCGCGCGAGTCGGGCAGGCGGGCCATGGAGATGGCGGGCGTCACGCACGATGACATCGATGTCGTCGAGGTGTACGACTCGTTTACATACACGGCGCTGGTGACCATCGAGGCCCTCGGGTTCTGCGGGCCCGGTGAAGGCGGTCCCTTCCTCTCGGGCGGGCGGACCGCGCCCGGCGGCGACTTCCCGATGAACACCAACGGAGGCGGCCTTTCGTACACCCACCCGGGTATGTACGGCGTGTTCCTCATCATCGAGGCGGTTCGGCAGCTGCGCGGCGAGTGCGGGGCGCGGCAGGTGCCCGGAGCGCGCATCGCGCTCGTGAACGGCACAGGGGGCACCCTCTCCGCGACCGGCACGCTGATCCTCGGGGTCGACTGACGCGCCCGGTCTCACAGACGCTATCGCGCGCCGCACGGCGGTTGATGGGGCGGGGGTAGGGCGCGTACAATGCGCCACGTTCGGCGTTCCCGCCCCCGGAAGGAGCCCACCATGTCGGCGACACTCGACTTACTGGCCCGGGTGCCCCTGTTTAAGAGTCTGCCCCGCAAGACCTTGCAGCGGCTCGAACGCATCGCCGTGGCCCGCGAGTACAAGGCGGGCGAAGACATCGTACGGGAGGGAGACCGGGGCGCCGGCTTCTTTCTCATCACGCAGGGGAAGGTCGAGGTCCTCAAGGGCGGCTCACAGCTCAACACGCTGGGCGCCGGGGAGTTCTTCGGCGAGATGGCGCTGCTCGACAATCATCCGCGGGTGGCTACGGTCCGCGCTCTCGAAGACACCTCCTGCCTCGCCCTGTCCCGGTGGGACTTCGTGGCGGAGCTGCGCGCGAATCCCGACCTCGCGATCGAGATGCTGGAGGCGGTGAGCGCGCGGCTACGACAGCTCGAGGAGCGCATCACCGCCTGAGCCGCCGGCCGTCGTACAATCCCGCTCGAAGGGGGACGACGGCCATGACCGCCTACGCGCCATCCAGACCACTCGCCTTCGAGACCGCGGCCGAGCATGTCAGCCGGGACGTGCCGGTCGCCCGTCCCGACGCGACCATCTCGGACGTCCGGCGTTCGCTCGAGAACCGGCGGTTCGAGACCGCAACGGACGTGGCGATCTGCGAGGAGGGCCGGCTCGTGGGCGTGCTCAGCATCGAGCGGCTCCTCGCGGGGCCGGGCGACGCGCTCGCGCGGGACCTCATGGACCCGGACCCGCCGGTGGTCGCGCCGGGCGTCGACCAGGAGATCGCCGCCTGGAAGGCCGTGGAGCGGGGGGAGAGCAGTCTCGCGGTGGTGGACGAAGCGGGCGCCTTCGTCGGGTTCATCCCGCCGCAGCGGCTCCTCATGGTGCTCCTGCAGGAACATCAGGAGGACCTCGCGCGCCTGGGCGGCTTCATGCAGGACACGTCCGCGGCGCGTACCGCGACGCTCGAGCCGGTCGAGCGCCGCTTCTGGCACCGGATTCCGTGGCTGCTCGTCGGGTTCATCGGCGCCCTCCTCTCGGCCGAGATCGTCGGTTCCTTCGAGGAGCAGCTCCGGCGGAACGTCACGCTGGCGTTCTTCGTGCCGGGCGTCGTGTACCTGGCCGACGCCGTGGGGACACAGACGGAGGCTCTGGTGATCCGCGGGCTCTCGGTCGGCGTACCCATCGGAGCGGTCATCCGCCGCGAGGTGGCCACGGGCTTGCTGGTGGGGCTCGCCCTGGGGCTGACGTTTTTGCCCTTCGGACTGCTCCGCTGGGGCGAGGGCGACGTCGCGCTCGCCGTGTCTGTGGCGCTGCTCGCCGCGTGCTCGGTCGCCACGATCGTCGCGATGGCGCTGCCGTGGGCGTTCCAGCGGCTGGGCACCGACCCGGCGTTCGGCAGCGGCCCTCTCGCCACGGTGGTGCAGGACCTGCTCTCCATCCTCATCTACTTCGGCGTCGCGCTCGTGCTGGTGGACTGACCGCGCGGTGTGCCCGAAGCAACGGCGTGTCATAATCGTGTCGCCGAGATCGCGAGCCCCCGGAGGGCCGTTCCTGGAGCGAGCACATGGACTTCGAACTGTCGGAGCAGCACAAGCTCATCCGCGACACGGCGCGGCGCGTCGCGCGAGAGGTCGTGGCGCCGCGCGCGGCCGAGCTCGACGAGACGGGGGAGTATCCCCACGACATCTTCGCGGCCTTCAAGGAGGTCGGGCTTCTCGGGCTGACGCTTCCGCCCGAGTACGGCGGGTCCGGCGCCGGCGTCTTGGCGCTGGCGCTCGCTGTGGAGGAGGTCTCGAAGTTCTGCAACGCGTCGGGTCTGATCCTGCTGCTCTCGTCGCTGCCCACGCATCCCATCCTCATCGGCGGTACGGAGGAGCAGAAGCGGCGGTGGATCACCCCCGTCGCCACAGGAGAGATGAAGTCGGCCTTCTGCCTCACGGAGCCGAACCACGGTTCGGACGCCGCTGCGCTCGAAACGAAGGCGGTGCGGGATGGGGATGATTACCTCATCACCGGGGAGAAGGTGTTCATCTCCGGCGGGTCCGTGGCGGACTTCGTGACGGTGTTCGCGCGCACCGGCGGCCCCGGCGCCAAAGGTATCTCCGCGTTCGTCGTTCCGACCGATAGCCCTGGCTTCGCGGTGGCGCGTCTCGACCGGAAGATGGGTGTGCGCGGGGTACCGACGGCCGCCCTCACCTTCGACAACGTTCGCGTCCCGCGCGAGCACCTCATCGGCCTCGAAGAAGGGCACGGATTCAACCACGCCATGCTCACGTTGAACACGCTGCGCCCGGTGGTTGGGGCCCGGGGCGTCGGCGTGGCCGAGGGCGCGCTCGCGTACGCCCTCGAGTACGCGCGTCAACGCGAGGCGTTCGGCCGGCCCATCGCGGAGCTGCAGGCCATTCAGTTCATGCTCGCGGACATGGCGATTCAGATCGAGGCGGCGCGTCTTCTCGTGTACCAGGGCGCGTGGCGGGTCGACCAGGGCCTGTACGGCCGCGAGCACGCTCACTTCCTGTCCATGGCGAAAGTGTTCGCGACGGAGATGGCGCAAAAGGTCATCTCGGACGCGATCCAGATCCTAGGCGCACAGGGCTACATGATGGATCATCCGCTGGAGCGGCACTACCGGGATGCCCGGCAGCTCATGATCGTCGAGGGCACCAGCCAGATCCAGCGCCTGGTGATCGCGAGGGCGATGCTCAACCGGGACCTCGTGTACGCCTAGGGGGGCGCCACGATCGGCGGCGGGCGGGCCAGCCGATCGGGTAAGATGATGGCCGTGAGCGAAGCGCACGAGCGTACCCTCAGGACGGTGATCCGCAGGATCGTCCCGGCGCTCTTCAAGCATCAGCAGCCCTGGGCGCTCATCGGCAGCACAGCGTCGAGCCTCCAGGGCCTGCCAGTCGAACCACCCGACATCGACATCGCGACGTCGATGCCGGGGGCGTACCTGATCTCGGGCTGCCTCATCGACTACATGCGCAGTCCGGTTCGCTACGGCGAGACGGAGAACTACGCCAGCCACTTCGGCGTCTTCGACATCGACGGCGTGCGGGTCGAGGTCATGGGCGACCTCGTGATCCGGGGTGTCGGCGGGGTGATCGACACCACGGAGCACTTCACCCGCTGGAGCGAGAAGGTGCGGATGGTGAAGGTGGACGGCGTGCCTGTGCCATGCGTGCCGCTCGAGTGGCAGCTCGTGGCCAACCTCATTATCGGGCGCTACGATCGCTCGCAGGCCATCGCCGAGCACTTCACATCGCACCCGTATGACCTCGCGTTCGTTCAGGACATCTGCGCGGACGAACGCCTCCTGCCTCCGGTACGGGAGCGGGTGAAGACGCTACTCGGGCTCGACGAAGCTTCGCGCGCGAGCACGCCATGACCGAACGGCCCCTGACCGGACGCCGGGTGTTGTTTCTCGGGGCTGAGGGCCCGCACGGCCGGCGGATCGCCGTCGCGCTGGGCGAGGCCGGCGCCTCGGTGGAGCTGGCGTCCCTCTCCTGCGGGACGAAGGCGGAGTTCACGCTGCACTCCATCGCGAACGAGTTCTGGGCCTTCGGAGGCTCGGCGGAGGTGCGGCTCGCGGACCTGTTCGACGCCGGAACCATGGCCGCGCTCGCTGACGCGAGCCAGGCGGATACCGTCGTCACCCATGTCCTGCACGGGCCGGGGGCCGAGGACCCGCGGAATGCGGTGGTCCAGGTCGACACCTTCCTCTGGCGCCTCGCCGAGCGGAGGCCTGGCCTCGTCGTCGTGCAGGTCATCGGCGGCGACCCCGAAGTCGCCGGCTACCCGGTCGCGGCGGAAGAGCTGGTCGAACGGACACGGCGTCTGTCGGAGCGAGGCCGGGCGGCGGCGTCCGTCCTCATCCTGGACGGCGGCATGCCCTCGGTGCTGCGGCCCCTCATGCCGCAGGAACGGTTCGACGTCCCCGACCCCGGCGACGCGGTGGTGTCGGCGGCCGCACGCAAGCTGGACGGCGTCGCGCTGTACGTCGATCTCTAACGGGCTCTAGCGGGCCAATCAGGCGTGGACGGCGGGGTCCGGCGTGTCGGCGATGACGCCTTCGGCCTTCAAGCCGGCGATCTCGTCGTCGGATAGCCCCAGCAGGGTGCGGAAGACGTAGTCGTTGTGCTCGGCGAAGTTGGGCCCCGGTAGCCGCACGTGGCCGGGCGTCCGGCTGAAGCGCCACAGAGGTCCTTCCATGCGCCAGATTCCGGCCGGGTCGTGGGCCACGGTCTCCCAGAAGCCTCTGGCTTCGAGATGCGGGTCGTCAATAAGCTCGGGGATGGTGAGCACCGGTGCGGCGTCCACGCCCGCGCTCTGCAGAGCCGCCGCCGCTTCGTAGTGGGTGCGGCCGCGCGTCCACGACGCGATGGGCTCGTCGAGTTCGCGGCGGTGCTTCCAGCGGGAGACGACGTCCGCGAACCGCTCGTCCCGGGCCAGCTCGGGACGCCCGATCACGTCGCAGAGGGCGGCGAACTCCGCATCCGACCCTACGGCGATGGCGACCCACGAGTCCTCTCCGGCGCAAGGATAGACGTCGTGCGGCGCCATCCAGGGACGGTCGTTGGCGCGAGGGCCGGGCGAGGGATACCCCATCGACGCCGCCACGACGAATTCGCCGACGTGGTGGATCAGGTTCTCCCACTGGGCCACCTCGATCCATTGCCCTTCGCCCGTCAGGCGGCGGTGGACCAGGGCCATCAGCGTTGCCGCCGCGGCCATGGCGCCTGCCATGGGGTCCCCGAAGGAGATGCCGGTCTTGTGCGGGCCCCGATCCGGGTAGCCTGTCATGGCCGCGAGGCCCGCGAGTTGCTCGATATTCGTTCCGTACGCGAGGTGATGCGCCTGGGGCCCCGTCTTCCCGTGGCTCGGCATCGAAACCAGGATGATGTCCGGCTTCACCGAACGAAGGGTGTCGTACCCGAGGCCGAGGTTGTCGAGGACGTCCGCGCGATAGTTCTCGACCACGACGTCGGACAGCGCCACCAGCCGCAGGGCAAGCTCGCGGCCTCGGGGCAGGCTGAGGTCGATGGCGCACGCGAGCTTGTTCCGGTTGTTGTGGTGGAAGAACGCCGACCGGTCGTATCCGCGCTCGACGTCGGACCCCAGGAAATGGAGGGACCGGAGCATGTCCCAACTTCGGGCCGCCTCGACTTTGATGACTTCGGCGCCGAGGTCGGCGAGCAGCCGAGTCCCCGAAGGTCCGGCCCACACCATCGTGAGGTCCAGGACGCGGATGCCGGTGAGCGGCAGGCGGTACGGGTTCATCGGCCGTCCCTCACACGATGCCCTGCTGACGCAGCGTGACGATCTGGCGCGGCGACAGACCGAGGATCTCGCGCAGCACGTCGTCGGTGTCGGCGCCGAGACGGGGCGCCGGCCGGACGGAGCCCGGCGTGGCGGACATGTGCGCGGGCGGGGCGGGATAGCGGATGCGTCCCGCGTCGGGATGCTCCACTTCATGGAAGAAGCCCCGGGCCGCGAGGTGCTCGTCCGCCAGCAGGTCTTCGATGGTGTTGACCGGCGAGACGGGCGCGCGGGTCTCGCCCGCGATCCGATACGCCTCGCGCTTGGTTACCGACGCGGCCCAGGCATAGAACTGCGCCATCAGTTCGTCGTCGTGACTCAGGCGCGCCCGGTTGTCTTTGAAGCGCTCGTCCTCCAGCATCCATTCGGCGTTCATCGCCTTCGCGAGCTGGGGGAAGTTCTTCTGCATGCAGTGGATGCCGATGTAGCCGTCCTTCGCTGGGTAGATGCCGATGACGGCGGAGACGTGATTGCCTCGACGCTTGGTCAGAGGAAGCGCCCCTCGATACGCGTAGTCGGGGAGGAAGGCTTCGAGCACACCAGCCTGGACCTCCTGCGCCGCCACTTCCACGGTTTGCCCGATCTCGAAGCGCATGGTTGCGAACAACCCCGCGACGGTCGCGCCGAACGCGTGAAGCCCGGCCTGGTACTCCGCCTGTAGCCCCGCCGTGGCGATCGGCGGCCGGTCGGGGTCGCCCGTGATGTAGTGCTGGCCGCCGGCGGCGAACGCGGTCAGGTTCGACCAGCGGCGGTTCGCCCACGGCCCGGTCCGGCCGTACGCCGTCACGGAAGTGACGATGGCCCGAGGGTTGGCCTCGAGGAACGCCTCGGCAGTCAGGCCCAGGCGCTCCGCTGTCGCAGGGGTGAGGTCGCTCACGATGGCGTCGGCGTATTCGGCGAGAGCGAGCGCGATGCGCGCGCCGGTGCGGGTGTCCCATCGGAGGGTCAGGCTGCGCTTGCCCGCGTTCAAGAACAGATGCAGCGCACCGGTCTCGGGGTGCGGCGCGCCGCCTGCGAACGGCCCGCATCGGCGGACGGGGTCCCCTCGCCCAGGGCGCTCCGCCTTGATGACGTCGGCTCCGTAGAGCGCGAGCAGCCGGCCGCACGCCGCCCCGGCGGGCGTCTCGCACAGTTCGAGCACGCGGTAGCCGGCCAGAGGTCCCGTGGGCTCCGTCATAGCCGCCTCTGACGCCGCTGTGGGACGTCGGGTTCAACGTAACGAAGAAAATGGCCCGCTCGCCCGGGCCGGTGGGCATCGTAACAGCGGGCGCACCCTCGGGCAAACCGACGGTCGCCGCCGGAGGCGTCAGGACCAGGGAAGCGGCCCAGGCTGCAGCGCGACGCGGACCTCCCCGTCGGCCAGCGCCAGCAGCAGCTCGAACGGCGCGTACAGGGTCGGAGAAATCGACCGCAGCGCGCTGCTCACGCCTTCATGCTCGGCGAACTCGACAATGGCCACGAACGCGACGACCCGCGCGTCGGCGTCGACGGACCCCAGGGTCTGCGCGGCCTCGTCGAGGCGTCGCCGCAAGAGGCGGCGGATGGCGGCGCCGTCTGTCGGATCGAACGAGGGCGGCGCTCCGACGATGACGAAGCCGTCGCCCTCGTCCAGGCGTTGCAGCGTCCACGAATCCCAGAGTTCGAATTCGACGGCATGCCCGGTGTCGACCTGGGTCGCCAGTTGGGCGATGCGGTCGAACATGCTGTCGCGGGTCCGCTCGTCCAGCGGGGCCCGCTTGATAGCGGTCGTGTCCAGGACGAAGGTGCCGGAGACGCGCTCGGTAATAGCGGTCCAGTACCGCCCCAAACCGCCGACCACGGACGCGTAGCCGCCTTCTTCTCGCGTCTTCGCGAGCCGGACCCTGGCGGGCAGCTCGACTTCCAGCCGCGCCCCCGGCGCGAGCGGAGCGCCCGCCACCGAGACACGCCGGACGAAATCGGTCGCCGCTGGCTCCTCCGAGGGGAGGTCGGCCCCGGGAGGCATCCAGAGCAGATATGACCCCCGAAGGCTCGCCCGGATCCGCTCGGCCATCTCCTCCCGGCGCGCGATCCAGTCGTCGTCCTCTTCCCACAGTCGCGCCACCGCCATCGCGACGCGTGCGCCGTCTCCTTCGGCGACGAAGACGTTCGGGCGCTCGGCTGCCGCCTCCATGGACGAGAAGGAGCGGCCGTATTGGCCGGCCAGTTGCCGGAAGGCGAGACGGGCGGCGAAAGCGTTGAGCAGGTCCGCGGCCATCAGATATTCGACCTGGTCTGTCCGCCGTCGACGTTGATGCACGCGCCGGTGACCCAGCTCGCGCGGTCGGAGCAGAGGAAGACGACGACGTTGGCGACCTCGTCCGCGCGGCCGAAGCGGCCCATGGCGATGTTCTCGCGAACGAAGCGCGCCATGCCCTCGGGGTCCTCCTGTTGGCGTCGCCACCAGGAGCCCCCTTCGAAGCTGATGGAGCCCGGGGCGACGGAGTTGACGCGGATGCCGTACCGCGCTTCCTGAAGCGCCAGATTCTTGGCGTGCGAGATCATCGCCGCCTTCATGGCGTTGTATGTCAAATGACCCCCGGCTTCCCGTCCCCAGATCGAGGCGATGTGCACGATGACCCCGCCGCCGCGTTCGCGCATGTGGGGCAGCACCGCTCGGCTGCAGCGGGCGGCCGCGGCGATGTTGGCCGCGTAAGCCCCGTCCCAGGCCTCCTCGCTGTCGCCGGGGAACGACCCCCCGGCGTTGTTGACGAGGATGTCGATGCGTCCGAACCGGGCGATGGTCTCGGCGACCAACCGCTCGACGTCCTCCGGCTTCGTGACGTCGGCGACCACCGCGAGCGTCTCGACGCCTCTCGAGCGAACCTCCGCCGCCGTCTCTCGCAGCCGTTCTTCGCCGCGGGCGCAGAGGACGACGTGGCATCCCTCGTCGGCGAGGCCGAGAGCGATGGCCCTGCCGAGCCCGCGGCTCGAGCCCGTCACGATGGCGACCCTATCGCGCAGTCCGAGGTCCATGCGCCCACGATGGTAGCAGGGCGAAAGGCGCTGCGCACCGGCCCCGGGCCGAAGAGCGCCGGAGCGTCAGTCCGCTGTTTCCTCGGGCGACTCGGCGGTGACGAACAACGTCTCTGCGGCGCGCGCCGCGGCCTCGCGAAGCGACCGCACGGTCTCCTCGAGGGCTTCGGGTTCGCGTACGGGCGCGGAGCACGCCCGGCCGTAGCAGACGTAGGCGGCGGGCGACGGCGTCGCGGGCACCGACGCGCGTTCGAGGAGCTTGGCGTCGCGGCGGGGGTCGAGTGTCTGCACCGCGCGGTCCGGTTCCGCGAGCCGGAGCGCGGCGGCGCGCAGGGCTTCGGCCTCGTGCCCGGCGCCGACGACCACGATGTCCGGGCCGGGATGCAGGAGGCGGTCCACCGCTTCGGCGTATCCCGCGGCGAAGATACCGAGCGCCTCCTGATGGCCGGCGAAGAAGGCGAGCGCTCGCTTGGCGCTGTCGAGGAGGCGCTCGTCTCGGAGCCAGCGGCCCAGGCGCATGAGGGCGATGGCCGCCGCGGCGTGCTCACCGATCTGCTTCTGCGCGAGGTCCAGCCGCCCGAGCCGCTCGGCGTAAGGCGCGATGTCCCAGAATCCGCCCCGCTCGACGTCTTCGAAGCGCTCGCGCATGAAGGTGACGACCTCGACAGCGCGGTCGAGCTCATCGCGGCGCCCCGTGACCTCGTATGCGTCGAGCAAGGCGCCCGCGAACAGGGCATGGTCGGCGAACACGCCGAAAACGCCCGGCTCGCCGTCTCGCCAGGAGCGCGCGAGGCCGCGGCCGGGCTCCCAGAGATGCGTCCACATCCACTCGAGCGCTCGCTCCGCGCGGTGCGCCAATTCGGGCCGGTCCAGCGTCCACGAGGCGTCGAGGTACGCGCTCGCGGCCAGCGCGCACCAGCCCGCGTAAACCCGGCGGTCCACGAACGGCGCCGGACGGCGTCGCCGCTCTTCGTCCGTCAGGCGGTAGAACTCCTCGTCGGCGTCCTGACTACCGTAGAACACGCCCGTCTCCGGGTCCGAGAGCCAGGCGTCCACGTATGCGAGCGTGCGCTCCGCGAAGGAGCGATGCTCGGGGTCGCCCGTCGTCCGGTAGAGCCGAAGGAGCGCCCGGAGAAGCCCGGCGTTGTCCTCCAACATCTTCTCGAAGTGGGGGACCGACCAGTCGCGCGTCGTGGAGTACCGGAAGAATCCACCCCAGACGTGGTCATACGTGCCGCCGCGGCACATCTGTTGCAGCGTCTTGCGCGCCATGTGCAGCAGGTCGGGGTCGCGGCGCCGCGCGTACATGTGGAGCAGCAGCTCGATGGCGTCGACGTGGGGGAACTTGGGCTCGGCGCCGAACCCGCCGAAGACCGGGTCGTACTGATCCGCCAGCGCCACGAGGACGTCTTCGACGATCTGGTCCGAAAGCTCCCCCGCGGGCCCCATGCTGGCGACGGCCGCCCGGCGCCGCTCGCGGAGCTCGCTCACTTTCGTCGCGATGTCGTCGCGATGCTCACGGTAGTAGGTCGACACTTGCTCCAGCGCCTGGCGCATCTGGTCGGGCGGGACGTACGTAAGGCCGGCGATGAGCTCGCCCTCGGGCGTGAGAAACGCGGTGGTGGGCCAGCCGCCCTGGTTGTAGCGCGCGTTCACGTCGGGGCGCTCGTCGTTGTCGACCCGGATGGGGACGAACCGCTCGTTGATCAGGCGGATGACCTCCTCGTCCGAGTACGACGTCTCGTCCATGACGTGGCACCAGTGGCACCAGACGGCGGAGATGCTCAGGAGAATGGGGGCGTCCCGGCGCGCGGCCTCCGCGAACGCCTCGGGGCCCCACGGGCGCCAGCCAATTTCGTGAGCGCGGTTCGGACGCGGCGAAAAGTGGAACGACGCGGACATGGCGACCCCCGTTCGAGCGGCTTCGACCGTCGCTTCCAGCTTATCAGGACCGGCGCGGTGCCAGGCGTGTCTGCTTCAGATGGGCGTGGTCTTGAGCCCCTGGAGCGTCCGCAGGTGGTGCGCCTCGCCCAGATGGATGAAGCCGTGATTGATGATGACCTGCCGCAATCCCATGGCCATAGGGACGTCGCCGAACGGCATGATTTTCACCGTCTGCCCTAACGAGGCCTCGTCGAGCCCGTCGAGCCAGTCCATGGTCGCCTGCCACACCTTGCGTTGGTACTCCATCCACTGTTCGACGGGCGGCAGCCGCAACTTCGCCGCCTCCTCAGGCGTCATGCCCGTGCCCTGCGCGGTGCGATGCAGGCCGAACCGCTGGTCGTACTCGCCCTGGAGCCAGACGGTCGGCGTCCGGTTCCGGAAGATGAACTGCACGAGGTTGTCTTCCGTGCGGACGACGTGCCAGGCGAGGAAGCCGATGTGGTT
>DATLZC010000302.1:0-7655 GCA_035574215.1 Dehalococcoidia bacterium
AGTGCTCGCGTCCATCGGCAAAGGCGGACGCGGCCCCGCGGTGAAGGAGGCGCTGCAGAAGTACCACGGCGTGTACTTCATCGCCATCGGCGGGGCCGGGGCCGTGCTGTCGAAGACCATCAAGAGCGCCGAAGTCGTGGCGTACGAGGACCTGGGCACCGAGAGCATCAAGCGGCTCGAGGTGGAGAACTTCCCCGCCATCGTGTGCTGCGATATGTACGGCGGCGACCTGCTCCTGGAGGGGAAGGAGAAGTACCGCAAGCAAGAGGTGCTGGGCGACTACGTCTCCGTCCCGCCCGCAGCCGTCGCCGGCTAGCGCGCCTCGCCAGGGGCGACATCACAGGCCTGGGGCGACCCAGGCCTGTTCGTTTTCCCAGATATGGTCGTTCTGTTGACTGGGTCGCTAGACGCTCGTGCTATTATATACGCCACGATGAAACGAAGAGCGCAGACTGCATCTAGGGCCACCGTATCTGATAGCCATGTGAGGAACCGCAGGCCTGACCTTGAGTCCTTCTTGGGGGCAGTTCTCGACGAACTGGGGGATCTTCCCGAAGGACTTGCGCCCGAGTTACTTAGCACCGTGCGGAGCGGGGTGAAGAACAGAGTCTCGCGCATTCGCGATTTGATCGAGAAATACAGTGCGGGACAGGATTGAGTCCATTAGCATTCAGGCCTTCCGAGGAATTCCGGAAAGCTTCGCGCTCGACCTCGGCGGAAGAAGCTGTGTCGTGTTGGGCGAGAATGCGACCGGCAAGAGTACGATCGCCGACGCAATTGAATGGTACTACACGGGGACGGTTGATTTCCTAACGAGGGAGGGCAGGGAAGGAGCCATAAGGCACAGCGGTGCCAGGCCCGAGCTGGAGACGCGCGTTGAAGTTCAAACTGACGGTAACCTGAGTGGCTTCATTTCCAGAAGCCACACCAGTCCAAACCACGTGAAAGCTGTTGGCAAGTCCGAACTCTTTCTCCTACGCGGTCGAACGCTTGCGGAGTTTGTGGACAAGACGAAGGCAGAGAAGTGGCAAGTACTTGCCGAACTCTTGGGCCTAGAAGAGATTGACCGACTGCGCCTAGATCTCCAGAAGGTCAGGAACGAACTGGATGCTGCGGTTCAGCGGTGGCGCAATGAACTGCATAGGCGCGAGAACGCATTGAAGATGCCCAGTGACGGCGCCGTGTCGGAGAACACCATTCTTCAGGCATTCAGACAACATTGTGAACAGGCGGGAATCACACCCCCTCGCTCACTTGACGATGCGCTCAGCCCCACTTGGATCCAGCAGGCAATCCCGACCGCGTCTCGCGAAGAGAAAGCTGCGCGACTGCAGAACCTTGCCAACAATGTTCAAGCAATCCTAGGAGACACTGCCGACACCAGCCGTCTTCAGGATTGGAATCAGTTCGTCGCCCAAACTGGCAATGTTGACAGCGCCCGGATAGATCTTCTTAAGGCAGCGGACAGGCTCATCGGGTCCGGCCACGCCAGGAACGACGAGTGTCCCCTGTGTCATCAGCCTTTCACCCTCGCTTCGTTGCAGAGCAACATTCTTCGCGAGCTACAAGCTCTCGAACAGGCGCGCCAGGCCCTCGATGCGGCGCGGCGGCTCGTGGTTCAGCCCCTCGAGACCATCCGTGGGTGGCATGCCGCCTTCAGCCGCATCCGCAAGGAAGCGGAGGAAGAGAGGATTAGCCTACCAGCTTTGCCCCCCGACATGACGAAGAGCCTAGAGGCCGCGATTGACCGCGTTGAGGCCCTAGACATAGAGGTTGTTGATGGCTTGGCGAAACAACTCAAGGACTGGGGTTCGAAGACGTTGCAGTCCATTCGGGCGGCGATCCCTGCGCCAACTTCAAATCGCGATCGCGCGCTGATAGCGATTGGCACCCTGCAAGAGGCAGCTAAGCAGTGGAGGGAGGCGGCGCGGGAACTGGACAATGCCACCGCAGCTCTTGCTTTGGCGGACAGGCTCCACTCAACCTATCAAAGGCGGGAAACAGCCCACTTTCAGGAAACCGTCGCAAATATATCAGATACGGCAGCCTCAATCTATGACGCGCTCCATCACGAGCAGGGAGTCGATGCTGTCGCGCTCGAGACCATTGGCGAGAAGGGTATGGAAATTTCTGTGCGGTTTTACGGACGCAAGGAACTGCCGCCTCATCGCGTCCTCAGCGAGTCTCACCTGAACTCCCTCGGGTTGGCTCTTTTTCTTGCCATGGCAAGATCTTTGAACGAGCGGCTCGGCTTTCTGGTGCTCGATGATGTTGTCAGTAGCTTTGACCGAGAGCATAGGGGGCGTTTAGCAGAACTTCTCACGGGAGCGGATTTTGAGGACACCCAGCTCATCATCCTCACTCACGACGAGCAGTTTTACACCCAAATAGAGAGGCGGGCGCCGTCCTGGCTAAAGGTGGAGTTCACTTCTTGGTCTTACGGCGCGGGCCCGCGGGTGCGCAAGTACGACGTTCAGAGGTTCCTCGATCATGCTCGCCAAGCGCTCCAGGACGACGACAAAGTGGGCGCGGCCCAAAAGGGGCGTCGCGCGCTTGAAGAATTTATGCAAGAAGCATGCGAAAGACTAGAATCTCCGCTGCCCTTTCGGCGAGGACACCGGAACGACCGGCGCGAACTCGGTGAGCTTATAGGTGCCTTTCGCAGGACGTTGAAGGAGATTGCCAAGCCACTGCTCAATCAGATCGACGATCTTTTGCGCTCAGTAGAATCCGACGTTCAAGCCATCTTCAACGTGGAGTCGCATGCCTCACTCAGTGCTGCGTCGACGACGGAGGTCAGAGATGCCATCACGCGCACGACTAAATTGATTTCCCATTTTACCTGCCAATCGTGCAAGACTAGGGTTTGGCACGAGGGCTCCGCAAAGACTGCGAGGTGCAGGTGCGGTCAGCACACGTTTCCTCCGTCGGATGGGGGCGGCCCTCCTGAACGAGGCTAACGGGGTCGTGGTTCTTCTGCACACCAGACCCGCGCGCCCTACGCATTCCCGAGGATGGGCACGACGCGAGCGGCGGCTTCGGCGTGCAGGTAGCGGATGAGCTTCTCGCGCAGCGGACGCAGGGGCGCGAGGCTCTCGTTGACGACGGAAGGCTCCACCACGGGCGCCAGGCGCGCCAGCTCGCCCCGCAGCCGCTCGTATTCCTTCCGCTGGTCGCTCAGCTTGAGCGACGCGGCTCCGTCCGTCTCGACCCCCGCGAGCGACGCCGCCAGCGCTCGCGCTTCGGGGTCGTCGCACCGGCCGAGGGCGTCGCGCGCCTCGACCAGCAGCTCGCGCATCTTCCGGCACTCCGAGGCGAGCGTCTCGACCGCGCCGTCGAGGCGGCCGGCGACGATCCCCAGCAGCAGGAGCGAGAACGACAGCTCGGCGCGCGTGAAGTCCGTCTGCGCCTCGGGCAGGGCGTGGGTCATCACGATGGCCTGAATGCCCTGGAGCACCTCTTCCGGATACGGTCTCATCTCATCCGCCTTCGATGAGCTCGAGGATCTCGACCTCGATGTGGGGGTTGATGTGGGCCGTGAGGGCGAGCAACACGTCGCGGGTCTTCCCTTCACAGAAGGACCGCGCCCCTGTGAGGAAGATGGTCGCGAGCTTTACGTTGCCCAGCACTTCGTAGAACTTGACGGCGTCGCGGTCCACCTTCAGGCCGGAGTACTCCTCGTAGAGGCGATAGAACTCCTCGCGGTCGAGCAGCCCGCCGACACGGCCGTCGCCCGCCCACCGCCAGGAGCGCAGGCACGCCCACGCCACGTCCTCCATCGGGTCGCCCAGATGCGCCATCTCCCAGTCGAGCACGCCGGTGATGCCGCGCTCCCGGTCGTACAAGAAGTTGCCGGTGCGGTAGTCGGCGTGGACGACGCAGATCTTCTGGGCGACGGGCTGATGGCGCTTCAGCCAGCTCAGCGCGAGCTCCAGCACGGGCTGCGGCTCGAGGGCGTCCTTGCGCATCACCGTTTCCCAGCGTTCGATCTCGAGCTCCGCGCAGTGCGCCGGGGACGGCGGCACGCCGAGGAAGTCGAGCCCCAGCGCCTGCCAGTCCAGGTTGTGGATGCGGGCCAGGATCTCGGCCTTCTGCCGGGCGATCTTCGGGCGCACCTCGGCGAACTCCGGCGACGACACCAGCGTCCGGGCGTCGGTCTGGCCCGGCAGGCGCCCCATGACGAAGAACGGCCGCTCCAGCCACTTCCCGTCCGTCTCGAGCCAGTAGACCGGCGGCACGGGGACGCCGCTGTTCTGGAGCGCGGCGTACAGGCGGAACTCGAGGTCGCGTTCGGTCTCCAGCAGGCTCGCCGTGGGGTCGCGTCGCACGATGAACCCCTGGGTGACTTCACGGTCGCCCTCGCGCCAGCGGGCGTCGAAGGACCACGTCTCGCGAGAGGCGCCGCCGGGGATGCGGGCGATGTTCGACACCCGCAGGTCGGAGACGTGCGGCATCCGATGGCGCAGGTACGCGACGAGCTGTTGTTCCTGCATGGGCGCTTCGGGAATACCCAACGCGGGCGCGAGTGTCAACGGCCGAACGGGCCCATCGGCAGGCTATTCGGCCGCCGGCCCTCCCTTGGCGGCGCGCACGGTGTTCACGAGCAGCATCGTTACCGTCATGGGGCCCACGCCGCCCGGCACCGGCGTGATCCACGACGCCTTCCGCGCGACGGCGTCGAAGTCGACGTCGCCCACGAGGCGGTACCCGCTCTTCCGCGACGGGTCGGGCACCGGATTGTTGCCGACGTCGATGACGACGGCCCCCTCGCGGACCATGTCGGCCGTGATGGCCCGCGCGCTGCCCATCGCGGCCACCAGGATGTCCGCCTGCCGGGTGAACGACGCGAGGTCGCGCGTGCCGGTGTGACAGACGGTGACGGTGGCGTTGGCGCCGGGCGCCTTCTGCATGAGAAGGCCGGCGAGCGGCTTGCCGACCAGGTTGGAGCGGCCGCAGATGACCACGTGACGTCCTTCGGGGCTCTCGCCGATGCGCCGTAGAAGCTCGACCACGCCCGCAGGCGTGGCCGGCGGAAACGTGGGCTCGCCGCGGAACAGGCGTCCCAGGTTCACGGGGCTCTGCCCGTCCACGTCCTTCGCGGGGTCGACCGCGAGGTCGAGCGTCGACTCGCTGATCTGCGGCGGATACGGCTTCTGGATGAGAATGCCGTGCCAGCGGGCGTCGCGGTTCAGACGTTCGACCAACGCCAGCGCCTCGGCGGAGGAGACGCGGGCGGGGAGCCGGAACGTCTCGCTCTCGACGCCGATCTCGGCGCAGGCCTGCGTCTTCGACGCGACGTAGCTGACGGACGCGGGGTTGTCGCCCATGAGGATCACGGCGAGGGCGGGGACGACGCCGCGGGCGCGGAGGGCGGCGACCTCCGCCTTCAGCTCTTCGCGGATGGCGCGCGAGATCTGCTTGCCGTCGATGATACGCGCGGTCACGAAGCTATCGTAACCTGAAGGCCTGCCTGGGGCCATGAACGTGGTCGGCTGCGCTGGACTTTCCTACAATCTGGGCATGCCCTACGCCATCGGAGTCGACGCCGTCGAACTGCACCGCGTGCAGCGAGCGCTGGAGCGCCACGGCCAGCGGTTCCTCGACCGCATCTACACCCCCGTAGAAGTGGCGTTCTGCCGCGGCCGCCTTCCCGAGCTCGCAGCCCGCTTCGCCGCCAAGGAGGCGACCATGAAGGCCCTCGGGACGGGCGCCCGGGGCCTCGCCTGGCGCGAGATCGAAATCCTCCCGAACCGCAGAGGGAAGCCCATGATCTTCCTCCACGGGAAGGCCGCCGAGCGCGGCCGCGCCATCGGCATGCAGGACATGGATGTAAGCCTCACCCACTCCCGCGAGCTCGCCATCGCCATCGTCGTCGGCTTTTCGACGGAGGAGGTCGACCGCGGGGCCGCGAGGTCGGGGCTGATCGAATGGCTGCGCGCGCGGGGGCTGCTGTGAAGCTGGTGACCGTCGAGCAGATGCGTGCGCTGGAGCAGGCTGCGGCCGAAGCGGGCCGGCCGCCCAGCGTACTCATGGAAGAAGCGGGGCTCGCCGTCGCGCAGGAGACGTGGATGGCGCTCGGCCTCGTCGCCGAACGCTCGGTTCTCGCGCTGATTGGGCCGGGCAACAACGGCGGCGACGGCCTCGTGGCGGCGCGGCATCTGGCCGACTTCGGCGCGAAGGTCGGCGTCTATCTGCTTCGGTCGCGCGGCGAAGACGACCCCAACTACCGCCAGGTCATCGAGCGGAACATTCCCGTCGGGCAGGTCGAGGACGACCCCGACCTGGCGGGGCTCCGCGAGGCGCTCGCCGGCGCCGACGCCGTCATCGACGCCCTCCTGGGGACGGGGCGCGCCCGGCCCATCGAGGGGCCGCTGGCGGCGATCCTCGACGCCCTGCGCGAGCGCCAGGCGCAACCGGACCCACCGCTGGTCGTCGCCGTCGACCTCCCCACCGGCGTCGACGCCGACACCGGCGCCGCAGACCCCAGGGCGGTGCGCGCCGACCTCACGGTGACGATGGGGTTCGCCAAGGTCGGGTTGTACTGCCTTCCGGGCGCTGAGCTCGCGGGCAGGGTGCAGGTCGTCGACATCGGCATCCCCGCAGAAGCCGCCCGCGACCTGCCGTACGAGCTGCTCGACACGACCTGGGTGAAGGCGCGGCTTCCCGACCGCCCCCGCGGCGCGAACAAGGGAACGTTCGGACGTATCCTGGTGTGCGGGGGCAGCGAGCGGTATATCGGCGCGCCCCGCCTGTGCGCCGCCGCCGCGTACCGCGTCGGGGGCGGACTCGTGACGGTGGCGTGCCCGCGGTCCATCGCCTCGGCGGTCGCGGCCGGCCTCGACGAAGCCACGTACCTTCCGCTCCCGGAGACGGCGGGCCTGCTGGCCGAGGACGCGTCCGTGGAGCTGCGACGCGAGGCCGCGGCGTACGACGTGATCGTTGTCGGCCCCGGCCTCGGGCGGGGCGCCGGGCCGTCGCGGTTCGTCCGGGAGGCGCTGCTCGCGCCGCTTCCCGATGGTCCCCGCGCCGCCGTCATCGACGCCGACGCCCTGAACGCGCTGGCGGAGGAGCCACGCTGGTGGGAGCGCCTCGCGCTGCCGTCGGTGCTGACGCCGCACCCGGGCGAGCTGTCCCGTCTCACCCGCCGGCCGATCGCCGCCATCCAGTCCGACCGTTTGGGCACGGCGCTCGACTGCGCGCGGCAATGGGGCCAGGTGGTCGTCCTGAAGGGGGCGTACACGGTCGTCGCCTCTCCCGACGGCCGGGCCATCGTGAGCCCGTTCGCGAACCCGGCGCTGGCCTCGGCGGGAACGGGCGACGTGCTCGCGGGGGCCATCGCGGGTCTCCTGGGGCAGGGCATGGCCCCGTTCGACGCGGCGGCGTGCGGCGTCTACCTCCACGCGAAGGCGGCCGAAGACGTCTGCGACGATGTCGGCGACCGCGGGCTTCTGGCGAGCGATCTCCTCGAGGCGCTGCCCCGAGCCATCCGTGTGGTGCGCGAGGGCGTCATTCGCACGAAAGGAGCGCCTCGCTTCGACCCGCTGGAGATGTTCCTGCGCCGGTGAGAATGCTATAGTTCCCATCGGCGGGGACCAGCGCCCCTCTCGGGGCAGGAGGGAGTCGCGTGAACCAGGAGGGCCAGCCCACCGCCAGCC
>DATLZC010000303.1:0-6192 GCA_035574215.1 Dehalococcoidia bacterium
CACCAAGGGCGTCTGGATTCAGTTCATCGACGAGATCCGGGACCACGAGGTCAACTTCTACTTCGAGGGCGGCGTCGCGTCGTTCGTCCGGCACGTCAACCGCGGGCGGCAGGTGCTGAACCCGCGGCCGATCTACATCGAAAAGCAGGTCGGCGACGTCACGGTCGAGGTGGCCATCCAGTACAACGACGGCTTCTCGGAGGCCACGTTCAGCTTCGCGAACACCATCAACACCATCGACGGCGGCAGCCACCTGACCGGGTTCCGCAGCGCCCTCACGCGCGTGCTCAACGACTACGCCCGGAAGCAGAAATTCTTGAAGGACGACGACGCGAACCTCACCGGCGACGACGTGCGCGAAGGCCTCGTGGCCGTGGTCAGCGTCAAGCTGCCCGAGCCGCAGTTCGAAGGGCAGACGAAGACGCGCCTCGGCAACCCCGACATCAAGGGCATCACGGAGTCGGTCGTCGGGGAGGAGCTAGCGGCGTACCTCGAAGAGCACCCGGCCGAGGCCCGCAAGATCATCGAGAAGTGCATTATGGCGGCGCGCGCCCGCGAGGCCGCCCGCAAGGCGCGCGACCTCGTGGTGCGGAAGGGCTTGCTCGACGGCGGCATGCTCCCGGGCAAGCTCGCCGACTGCGCCGAGCGCGACCCCGCGCACGCCGAGCTCTTCATCGTCGAGGGCGACTCCGCGGGCGGCTCCGCGAAGCAGGGGCGCGACCGCCGCTTCCAGGCCGTGCTGCCCCTCCGGGGCAAGATCCTCAACGTCGAGAAGGCGCGCGTGGAGAAGATGCTCTCCCACGAGGAGATCCGCGCGCTCATCACCGCGCTGGGCACCGGCTTCGGCGACGGCTTCGACATCTCGAAGCTGCGGTACGACCGCATCATCATCATGACGGACGCCGACGTCGACGGCTCGCACATCCGCACGCTCCTGCTCACGTTCTTCTACCGGCAGCTCCGCCAGCTCATCGAGGCCGGCAAGCTGTACATCGCTCAGCCGCCGCTCTACCGCGCCCAGAACGGCAAGACGCACGTCTGGCTCTACTCGGAGAAGGAGCGGGAGGAGTTCCTCGCGAAGCGCGACGGCAAAGGCGCCACCCTCCAGCGGTACAAGGGTCTCGGCGAGATGAACCCTGAACAGCTCTGGGAGACCACCATGGACCCCGAGCGGCGCACCCTGCTCAAGGTCAGCATGGAGGACGCCGTCGCCGCCGAGGAGATCTTCTCCCAGCTCATGGGCGAGGACGTGGCTCCCCGCAAGAAGTTCATCCAATCGCACGCCAAGCAGGCTCGCCTCGACGTCTGAGGCCGGCGATGCCCACCGCGTTCTTCGAGGCCGACACTGCCGAGCCCTGTCCCGTCGCTTTCGGCGGCGACACCGCGGACCTCGTGTACTTCCTGTCGTTCGCCTTTTCGGCCCGCTACGGGGCCCAGCACGAGCTCACGGCCCTTTCGTTGCGCCTCCGGGGCGGCGACGACAAGATCGATCTGACGCCGCTGCTCACGTTCGCCGACCGCAACCCGGAGGACAGCGCCGACCAGCGCGAACTGGATCGCGTCTGGCAGGAGGCGGCACCGCTCGCAGCATGCTGCCGGCGGGTCGTCGAAGCCCTCGACCGCGGCGACCCGGAGGTCAGGGCCACGCTCGAGCGGTACCCCGGCCTCCGTGACCGTATCGACGACCTCCGGCGCATGGCCGAATGGGCGGCCAGCCGAGGCGCTCGCGTGAGGATCACCTTTGCGCTCTGAGACCCGACCCCGTCGCGCGTCCGAGCCCGCCGACGTCCGCATTGCGGTCACGTCGGATCGGTGGCTGCGCGAGCGGACGCCCATCGCGTTCGCCTGGCGGTTCGCGCAGTCGGTCGCCGGCCGCACCTTCGTCGACACGCCGCTCTTCCGCCTGCCCGAGATCTACGGCCTGCAGGCGGACCATCGCGTCGTCCACGTCGGCTGCGACGGCGGCGCGCTGCTGCGGATTCTCGACTCGCGCGTCCACTTCAAGACGCGCCCGGTGGGCTTCGACCCCTCGATCGCCGCCTTGCGGAAGGCCGCGCGCCTCGAAGGCGAGGCGGGGCCTATCGGCTTCGCCCGGGCGACCGCCACCGCGCTGCCGCTGGCGGACGAGACGGCCGATCTCATCCTCTGCGGGCACCTGGTGAAGTACCTCTCTGACGCCGAGCTCCTGACGTTCATGCGCGACGCCTACCGCGCGCTGCGCCCCGCCGGCGCCCTGCTCATCTGGGAGTTCCGGCCCGTGGCGGACCGCCGCCTCGACCGTTGGAACCGTCGGCTCGTCGCGCGCCGCGCGCCGGACGTCCGGCTGAGGTCGTACCGCGAGCTCGAGGACCTGGGCATCCGCGCGGGGTTCGACTGGCTTCGGAACGCCTACCTGCGCCCCTTCCTCGCGCCGCCCGTGCCTCGGGTGAGCATCCTGATGGGGAAGGCTGCGGCGCCTCGCGCCACCGGCGCGTAGCGCTACTCCCCCCGGTAGAGCCGGCGTTCAGCGATGTAGCGCTCCACCGCCTCCGGCACGAGGTAACGCACGCTCGCGCCGCGCCGGAGCCGCGCCCTCAGGTCCGTGGCGCTCACGCCGATGACCGGCATGTCCACCCGCACGAGCCGTCCGCCCAGGCCGGGCACGAGCCGTTCCGCCTCCCCGGCCGTGAGGCCGTCGAGGCGGCTTTCGGGCCCTCGCCTCGCCACCGCCACCAACGCCAGCGACACGATGCGGGCGGGGTCTTTCCAGTTCGGCAGGTCGAACAGCGCGTCCTCGCCGACGATGAAGTACAGCTCGCCCTCGGGACGCTCCGCCCGGAGGGTCGCGAGCGTGTCGACGGTGTAGGACGGCCCCGCCCGGTCGATCTCGATGCTCGAGCAACGGAACGCGGGATTGCCGGCAATGGCTAGCTCCACCATCGCCCTGCGGTCGAGGGCGGGGGTGATGCGCTTCCCCGCCTTGCGCCAGGGGTCCCCCGCCGGCACGAACAGCACTTCGTCGAGGCCGAGCTGCTCCCGCGCCTGCTCCGCCAGCACCAAGTGCCCGATGTGGATCGGGTCGAAGGTGCCGCCCAGGACCCCGACCCTCACTCTTCCCACGTCATCTCCACGCTGCCGAACCGCACGCGGTCGCCCGCCCGCACCCCGGCCCTCCGAAGCGCCGAGATAACGCCCATGCGGGCGAGCCTGCGCCTGAGCACCGCCCGCGCCTCTTCGCTCTCGACGCCCAGCATCTCCGCCGCCGCCACGGGCCGCTCGCCCTCCACCACGAACACGCCGTCCTCCCTCCGCACCCGGAACCCGGGCGCAGCAGCCGCCGGCGCGCGCTCCTCTGCAGGCGCCTCAGCCCGCGGCCACCCCTCGGGCTCTCGCCCGAGCATCGCGTACACGCGCTCGATGAGCGCCCGCACCCCCTCGCCCGTCTCCGCCGAGACGAACATCGCGTCTCGATACCCCGCATCGCTCAGCGCCCGCCGCAGTTCCTCGGTCCGAGCCCGCACCTCCTCGAGGTCGATCTTGTTGACCACGAGGAGCCGCGGGCGCTCCGCCAGCCCCGCGCCGTACTCCCGCAGCTCGCGCTCCACCGTCCGCACGTCCGCCAGCGCGTCCCCAGACGTCCCGTCCACGAGATGAATCAACGCGCGCGTCCGCTCGATGTGCCGCAGGAACTCCAACCCGAGCCCAGCTCCGGCGTGCGCTCCCTCCACGAGGCCGGGGATATCCGCGACCACAAACGCGTCGTACCCCAAGTCAACGACGCCGAGATTGGGCTCCAGCGTCGTGAACGGATACGCCCCGACCTTCGGACGCGCGCGCGACATCGCCCGAAGCAATGTCGACTTACCCGCGTTCGGCAGCCCGACGATGCCGACGTCCGCGAGGAGCTTCAGGTCGAGCTGGAGCACGCGCTCTTCGCCACGCTGGCCCTTCTCTGCGATCCTCGGCGTCCGGTTCGTCGGCGTCGCGAAGCGCGCGTTTCCCTTCCCGCCCTGACCGCCGCGCGCCACCACGACCCGTTGCCCTGGTTGGGACAGGTCCGCCAGCGGGGTCTCTTCGCCCTCGACTCGCACGATCGTTCCCACGGGCACCCGAATCACCAGCGGCCGTCCATCCCGACCTTTCATGCGAGCGCGCCGCCCGTTCGCGCCATTCTCGGCGCGAAACACTTTCTTTCGCCGGAACACTCCGAGGGTCCGCAACGATTCGTCCGCGACGATGATGACATCGCCCCCTCGTCCACCATCGCCCCCGTCTGGCCCTCCTCGCGGCACGTACTTCTCGCGCCGAAAGCTGACGGCTCCATCTCCGCCCTTGCCTGCGATGACGTGGATAACAGCTCGATCGATCACGGAAGGAAGGGAATGGCGTCGAACAAAGCTCCGTCATTATAGGGGCGGCGTTGTGTGAGTTGTGTGGAGAACGCGATGCGTGGGAAGCGCTACGCGACGTCGGTGAGGGAGGCGCGGAGGGCCTCGACGTCGCGACGGGTCTCGGGAACGACGTGGAGTTCGTTGGCGATGCGCTGGACCGCGTGGATCACGGTCGAATGGTCGCGTCCCCCGAGGAGCCTGCCGATGTCGGACAGTGGTTGACGGCCCAGCTCGCGTAGCAGGTACATGACGAGATGGCGGGCGTAGGTGGTCTTACGGTCGCGCTTCTTGCTCGTGAGGTCCTGGAGATCGACGCCGACGTGGCGGCAGACGGCGTCGATGATGACGCTGGCGGGGACGGGTTCGGGGGGCCGGGCGTCGGCGAAGGGGGCGAGGGCCTTGCGGGCGAGCTCGGGGCTGAGGGCGTCGCCGGGGTGGAGCTGGGCGAAGGCGACCACGCGGTTGAAGCCTCCCTCGAGTTCACGGACGTTGGTGGCGTCCCGGGAGGCGATGAGGTCGAGGATGTCGTGGCCCATCGGGATGCCTTCGCGGCGCGCCCTCGCGGCGACGATGGCGAAGCGGGTCTGGTACGAGGGCGGCTGGATGTCGGCGACGAGCCCCGCCCCGAGACGCGACCGGAGCTTCGGCACGAGGCCTGCGAGCAGGGCGGGAGGCCGGTCCGACGTGACTGCGACGTGGCCGCCGGCCGACGCGAGATCGTCGAATGTGTGGAAGAACTCCTCCTGCGTGTGCTCCTTCCCTTCGAGGAACTGCAGGTCGTCGATGAGGAGAAGGTCACACTGGCGGTACCGGTCGCGGAACGCTTGGAAGGAGCGCTCGCGCGCGGCGACGGCGAAGTCGTTGGCGAAGCGCTCGGCGGTGGCGAAGACGACGGTCTTGCCTTCAGCGACGGCGCGGTGGCCGATGGCGTGCAGGAGATGGGTCTTGCCGAGCCCCACCGGTGCGCAGATGACCGTCGCGTGGTACGGGGGCGATCCGGTGGCGGCCGCGAGCGCGGCGTTGTAGGCCAGGCGGTTCTCCTCGCCCGTGACGAAGGCGTCGAAGGTGAAGGCGGGGTTGAACAGCGGCGCCGTGCGGGCGCGCTCGCTGAGCGCGGAGCGCACCTCGGCCGGGTCGAGGAGCGCAGGCGGCGGTGGCGTCGCGTCGCCCCGGAAGACCTCGAACACGACGTCGAGGGGACGCTCCGCCACGGCGGCGATGGTTTTGAGGATGATGGACTTGAGGCGGGTTTCGAGCCACTCGCGGGCGAAGTCGGTGGGCGCGCCGACGACGAGGCGGTCGTCCTCGATGCGCAGGCCGCGGGTGTCGCGGAGCCAGGTGTCGAAGTTGGGGCGCGTGACCTGGAGCTCGAGGCGGCCGAGCGCGGTGTCCCAGAGTTCCCTGGCGTAGGCTTGCATGGGCGACGAGCCGCACTCCAGTGGGAGCGGGCGGCACGGCGACGAAGACGACACCCCGCCACCCCGGTTCCTCGCGCATGAGGAACAGGCCGCCGCCCCGCTCAACCTTTAGACGACCTCTTGAACGTCCAGGAACCCGCGGAGTCCTCGGAGGCGTTCCAAGGATAGCGTCGGTTCGGTGGTTCGCAGGTCACCCCGGGCCCCCACCGGGGAAGGCGGTCGACCCCTTCGGGGGGTCGGCGCCGCCGGCTGCCTGCCGTCCCGGCAGGCCTGTGGCCCCTGGACGCGCCAGAGGATAGCAGGGCCATTTTCGGCCGATCAAGCCCCTTATGACGATTTGCGGGGGGATTTTCCCGCCCTTTTCGAACCCGCACGTACGAAGTTGACCATAGCGCCGCGCCTCC
>DATLZC010000304.1:0-2026 GCA_035574215.1 Dehalococcoidia bacterium
CTGAAGATCCGTCGCACCAGCGAGTAGCCGTTCGTGTGGAGGCCCGAGGACGGCAGCGCGAGGAGCGCGTCGCCGGGCGCGATGCGCGAGCCGTCGATCAGCCCGTCGCGTTCCACCACGCCCACGATGAACCCAACGAGATCGAAGTCCCCAGGGGCGTAGACGTCGGGCATGTCCGCGGTTTCCCCGCCGAGCAGCGCGCAGCCGGCGGCGCGGCAGGCGCTGACCACGCCGCGGACCATCGCTACCTTCGCGTCCTCCGGCAGCGCGCTCGAGGCGATGTAGTCGAGAAAGAAGAGCGGCTCCGCCCCCGAGCAGAGGATGTCGTTCACGCTCTGGTTGACGACGTCCACGCCGACGCTGTCGTATCGCTCCAGGAGCGCCGCGATCTTGACCTTCGTGCCTACGCTGTCGGTGCTGGCGACGAGCACGGGCTCGCGATACTGCCCCAGCCGGAACATCCCGGCGAAGAACCCCACGCCCGAGAGCACCTCGGGCCGGGTGGCGCCGCGGGCGAGCTCTTTGATGCGTTCGACCGTGCGCGCCGCGCGATCGATGTCGACGCCGGCGCGCGCGTAGGCGCCGGGTTCTCCCGACCCTGCGAACGCGGTCACGGGTGTCGCTCCTTCACGGTCACGCGGGTTGCAGCGGGCTCGCGATCAGGTCCGACCACTCGAATTCGTGGCGGTCCCGGGCGCCGACGCCGGGCTCCATCGCGAGCTTGTCCATCTGCAGCGGGACGGGCATGGGGTACTGGCCGGTGAAGCAGGCGAGGCAGAAGCTCTCGCGCGGGAGGCCCACAGCGGCCAGCAGGCCCTCGACGCTCAGGTACCCGAGGGAATCCGCGCCGATGTGCCGCCGGATCTCTTCCACCGGCTTCTGCGCGGCGATGAGCTCCCACCGGGTTCCCATGTCGATGCCGAAGAAGCAGGGATGCGTGATGGGCGGCGCGGTGATGCGCATGTGCACCTCGCGCGCGCCCGCGCGGCGCAGCATCTGGATGACCCGCGGCGTCGTCGTGCCCCGCACGATGCTGTCGTCCACCAGCACGATGCGCTTGCCGTCCAACACCTCCCGCAGCGGGTTGAACTTCAAATGCACCCCGATCTCCCGGATGCGCTGGTCCGGCTGGATGAACGTCCGCCCGACGTAGCGATTCTTGACCAGCCCCTCGACGAACGGAATGCCGGACTCCTGGGCGTAGCCGATCGCCGCGGCCGTCGCCGAGTCCGGCACGCCCATGACCACGTCGGCGTCTGCCGGGTGCTCCCGCGCGAGCTGGCGGCCCAGATTCATCCGCACGGGGTAGATCAGCTTGTTCTTGATGACGCTGTCGGGGCGCGCGAAGTAGATGTACTCGAAGATGCAGAACGCCTCCGGACGCCCGTCTCCCACTTTCGCGCTGCGCACGCCCTCACGGTCGAGAATCACCAGCTCGCCCGGCTCGACCTCGCGCAGGAACCTGGCGCCCAGGTGGTCGAACGCGCACGTCTCGGACGCCACGGCCCAGCCGCCGTTGAACTTCCCGAGGCTCAGCGGGCGGTTCCCCATGGGGTCGCGGCAAGCCATGACCGCGTCTTTGGTGAGCACCACGAGCGAGTACGCGCCCTGCACCCGTCGCATGAGATACGCGAACCGGTCCTCCCAGGTCTGCCCGGGGGCGCGGGCCAGCAGGTGCGCCACGACTTCAGTGTCGGTCCCGGTCCGGAAGACCACGCCCTGCTCGGCGAGGTCGTCGCGGAGCACCTGGGCGTTCACGATGTTGCCGTTGTGGGCCATGGCGAGCGGCCCGTTCGGGCCTTCGACCTGAATCGGCTGCGCGTTGTCGGGACGGCTCGCGCCCGTGGTCGAGTATCGCGTGTGGCCAATGGCGAGACTGCCGGGCAGATACGAGAGGTCGTCTTCGGTGAAGACCTGGGAGACCAGGCCCATGCCGGTGCGGACGTGGAGGCTGCGCCCGGTCGATGTGGCGATCCCTGCGCTCTCCTGGCCTCGATGCTGGAGCGCATAGAGGCCGAAGAACGTG
>DATLZC010000305.1:0-3977 GCA_035574215.1 Dehalococcoidia bacterium
TCCTCCTTGAGCCAGCGAATGGCGACGGACGTGTCCAGCCCGCCCGAATAGGCGAGGACGATCTTCTCAGGCATGTCGCTCCTTCGTGTCCGCCCCGGGCGGACCGGTTGTGAGGGAATTCACCGCATTGTAGCAGCGGGAAGGCTCACGCGGGCCAGGGTGGAAGGCATGCGGCTCATTCCGGGGAGCGATGTTTCAGCAGACGGAAGAGCCCCTTCGACGGCTTGTAGACCTTGTCCGGGTGGTTCTCGACGAGCTTCCAGACGCGGCCATTTACGGTCTTCGGGTGCAACGTGGGGTCGGACTCGCGCACCTTCGCGAGCAACTCCGACCAGCGCAGCCCTTCGGGATGCTGTTCGAGCAACGCGAGGATGAGGGCGTCGATACGGTGGGTGATGCCGTGTTGGGTCATGGGAGTATGGTACCAGAAGGGATTGACTGGCGGGCCAATGGGAAGGTATCGTCCGGAACGAAGTCCGCGAAGGAGATTACGACGTGGCGCCGATTTCCCTGCCGAGATGGCTGCAACCGCCTAAAGTCGCGTGGCTGCGCTGCCAGGTCGAGGCGGATGTCCCCCCGAATGACGCTGCCGTCGAGATCGCCGTGAACGGTGATACCCTGACCGCGCTGGTCCCTCGGGACGCCGTCGTCACGGAGCGCCCGACGCTGCCCTCGCCGGGAAGGGTGCGCGTGCGCCTCGTCGCGGAGCTTTCCGCCGACGACCCGTTCGGTGAAGGACTTCTGGCGGATCTGCCAGCCGCCCCCGTGAACGGCGGTCAGCGGATCAAGGTCCGCCCGGACTGGCTGGTTGCCTAGGTGGCGCTCTCGGATCTGGAGATCTGGGAGGAAATCCAGTCGGGGCTCCTCGTCATCGAACCCCTCGACGCCGCGACCATCGGCCCATCGTCCGTGGACTTGCGGCTGGCAACCACGGCGCTGGTGTTTCGCAACGTCCCGAGAGGGCTACGGGTCCGCCTCAGAGATGCCAGGCCAGCGACCTCGTTTCGTAGCGACGGAGAAAGTCGACCTGACGAACCGGCCGCTCCAGCTCGCCCTCGGTCAGCTCGCCATCGGGTTCACCCGCGAGCGGATTCAGGTACCCGCCCATCTCTGCGGTCGGGTCGAGGGACGCAGCTCGTATGCCCGCCTGGGCATCGCCGTTCACAATACGGCTCCCCTCATCCAACCCGGATTCAACGGACAGATCGCGCTGGAACTGACCAATCACAGACCGTTGACCGTCGAACTAGACGAAGGCCTTCCCATTTGCCAGCTCGTGTTAGAACGGCTGGGCCGGCCATCTTCGCAGGGATATCGAGGGCAGTTCCAGGACCAGCAGGCAGGCTGACCTCTCGCCGGCGCGTTACGCCGGCGGCTCTGGCCGCTCCTGCGAGCGCACAGCGCCCTGCGTGAGGTAGTGCCACGCGTCCCGGTATTCCTCCAGCGCCTGCGCCCGGGGTCCCGAGTCCAGATTCAGGTCGAAGGCGCCGCCGCTCCGCTCCGCCTGCTCGGCGAAGACCAGGGACGGGATGACCCACGTCTCGACGTTCTCCCCCAGCAGGCTCATGCAGACCACGACGAGCCCGTGCCGCGGCCGCAGGCGCGACACCCGGAACCATCGCGGCGAGGGACCCGTCGCCACCGCGATGACGGCCTCGCGATAGCCCCCGTTCTCCAGCCGGACAACGCAGTCCACCTCGGCGTCGCCGCCCACCGGCGCCAGCGGGTCGATGCCCACGCGCAACAGATGCTCGAAGGTGAGGAACAGCGCCCGGCGGCGCAACAGGCGGCGCTCTTCCATGGCCTCAGCTCGCGAACTCCGGCAGCACCCGCTCGATGATGTCCAGCCCCTCGTCCAGCTCCTCCTCCGTCACCGTCAGCGGCGGGGTGATCCGCAGGGCGTTGGGGCGCACGTTGTTGGCGATGAGCCCTTCCTCCAGACACCGCAGCGTCACGGCCTCACCGATCTCCCGGTCGAACTGAATCGCCCAGATGAGCCCCTTGCCCCGGACGTCGGTGACGAAGTCGAACCGATCCTCGATGGACTGGAGGCGGCGCGCGACGTATTCGCCGAGGTCCGCCACCCGGTCGGGGATGTTGTTCTCGATAATGTAGCTCACGACGGCGTGGCCGACGCGCGTCATGAGCGGGTTGCCGCCGTAGGTGGTGCCGTGGTCCCCCGGCTCGAAGACGGCGCAGTGCTCCTTCGCCATGAAGGCCGCGAGCGGCACGCCCGACCCGATGCCCTTGGCGAGCGTGATGATGTCGGGCTCGGCGTCGTAGAGCTGATACGCGAAGAGCTTGCCCGTCCGCCCGAAGCCCGTCTGCACCTCATCGAGGATGAGCAGGATGCCCCGCTCGTCGCACCAGGCGCGCACCTGCTTCAGGTAGTCGTCGTCGGGGACGTTCACGCCCCCTTCGCCCTGGATCGGCTCGAGGAACACCGCCAGGGTGTTGTCGTTCGTCGCGCGCTTGATGGCCTCGACGTCGTTGAAAGGCACGTGGACGAAGCCCGGCGGCAGCGGCGCGTACGGCGCGCGATACTTCTCGGTGCCGCCCGCCGTGACCATCGCCAGCGTCCGGCCGTGGAACGCGTTCTCGGTCGAGATGATCTCGTAGGCGCCGTTCTTCTTCTCCTTCCCCCATTTCCGGGCGAGCTTGATGGCGCCTTCGTTGGCCTCGGCGCCGCTGTTGCAGAAGAACACGCGGTCGAAGGCCGAATGCTGGATGAGCAGATGCGCGAACTGGATCTGCGGGATGGAGTACACCGCGTTCGACACGTGGATGAGCTTCTGCGCCTGGTCCGTCAGCGCCTGCACCACGACGGGATGACAGTGCCCCAGGCTGATGGCCGCAGGCCCGCCGAAGAAGTCGAGGTACGCCTTCCCGTTCTCGTCCCAGACGCGCGTTCCCTGGCCTCGCACGAGCACTACGGGCATGCGCTTGCCGGTGTGGAAGAAGTAACGGGCTTCGAGGGCGCGCCAGTCGGTGGTCATGCGGGGCCTCCTTCGGGCGAAGGATAGCAGGTCGCGCCCGCCGGCGCGCAGGTACGGATGGACCTCACGGCCTCAGCGCCGCTGGTACGCGCGCGGCGTGTAGACCCAGGACATGAAGACGTAGAAGGTGTTGTGGGGCGACGCGCCGTTGCCCGACACCACCGTCTGGCCTTCGGCCAGCCGGCCGCCGGTCTCCGGCACGTCGTCGAACGTGAACGGCAGCGTTTCCGTCTGCGGGTAGCCGGGGACGAATTTCTGCACCTGGAAGTGCAGATGCGGCGCTGGCGACTGGCCCTGCTGGGCGCAGGTCACGCCCGTGTCGCCCGAGTACGCGATGGCGTCGCCCTGCCGGACGAGCTGCCCTTCCCGCACGAGCGCGCCGTCGTAGTCGATGTGCAGGTAGAGCGCCGCGGTGCCGTCGCCGTGGTCGATGACGATGTAATTCTCGTGCGCGCCGTAGGACGCGTCGCAGCCGCCCAGATAGCCGTCCTCGCGGACCATCGCCACGCGACCGCCGCGGGCGGCGACGATGACCTCGAAGCGCAGGTCGAAGTCGTAGGCGTACATCCCGCCATGGCTGAAGGAGCCGTCGGGGCCCTGCGTCACCGTGTGCGGCACGCCGGCGGGCCACGGGAGCCGGTACCCGGGCGGCGCGGGAAACGGAGGCGGCTCGGGCGGCGGCGGGGGCTCTGGCTCCGCGCGCCGCGTTTGCAGCGGCCGGGCCGGCATGTCCAGGAGCATCGCCAACGCCGAAGGCGGCGCGACCTGCGCGAGCAGGGCGAATCCGGCGAGGAGCGCGGCGGCGGCGCGGAGAGTCGGGCGACGCATGGCGAACGGAAGGCCAGCGGAGGGCGCTCGGACGGAAGCGCGTCGCTGGCTTCACCCCTTCCAACGCGCTCGGCCCGCGGACATTGCGGCCCTTCGGGGGCGATTCCTATACTTCGGGATGGGAACGCATCGTCCCGTGCCCCCATCGTCTAG
>DATLZC010000306.1:0-8334 GCA_035574215.1 Dehalococcoidia bacterium
CGGGCGACAGGTCGACCCGGTCGAGCACCTGCGAGATCACCAGCGTCATGATGGACCACGCCTCGTCGGCCTGAAGGATGAGGTACATGCGTCGCTCCGTCCGGATTCGGGTGTGTGCGGCGTGATCCTACGGCATCCCGCCGCCGCGCGCATCATCGGAACCTGCTCTACAATTCCCCGTACATGACGCAGGCGGTTCGCACCCTCGTCTCGTTCCGGTCCGACCAGGCGCGGCTCGTGGCGTACGTCTCGGTGGCGCACGGCCTCGTGCACACCATCGAGCTCACGTACGCCGCCCTGCTGAGCCGCATCGAAGCCGAGTTCGGCGGCGGGTTCCTGGCTCTGGGCGCCGTCGCCAACGTCTTCGCCTTCACCTTCGGCGCCTCCGCGCTGCCTTCGGGCTTCCTGGTCGACCGCTTCGGCTCGCGTCGCGTGCTGGTGGGCGCGTTCCTCGCGGCCGCGGCGCTCTCGGCGCTCGTGGCGTTCTCGCCCAACGTCTGGTGGCTTGCGGTCACCCTCGGCCTTCTGGGACTGGCCATCGGGCTCTACCATCCGGCGGGCATCTCCCTCATCGCGCAGGGCGCCGAGCAGCGCTCGCTCGCCTTCGGCTACCACGGCGTCTCCGGCAATCTGGGCATCGCCTTCGCGCCGGTCCTCGCGGTCGGACTCGCCGTACTGTTCGACGACTGGCGGGCGGCGTATCTCGTGACGGCGCTCCTGGCGCTCGCCGTCGTCGGCACCCTGCGCTTCCTCGCGCTCCCCGAAGGCGCGGGTGAGGCGCCGTCCGAGGCGATGCGGGAGGTCCGAGGCGACCCTGCGCCCGCCCTCGCGCTGCTCGTCGTGTACGCGGCGTTCGTGCTGAACGGCTTCGTGTACCGAGGCAGCCTGACCTTTATCCCGACGCACCTGGAGGACCGCCTGGGGGCGGGCGACGCCTGGGTCGGTGCGCTCACGACGGCGGCGCTGCTCGCGGGCGCCCTCGGACAGCTCGCCGGCGGCGCGCTCGCCGAGCGGCGTCGCCTCGAGCGGCTCGTTCCGCTCCAGGCGCTAGCGTTGGCGCCCGGTCTCGTGCTCATCGGCGCCCTCCGCGGGTACGGGCTCGTGCCCGTGGTGGCCGCGTTCGTATTCGTCTACTTCGCGGGACAGCCGATCTTCACCACGCTCATCGCCGAGTACTCGCCGCAGAACGCTCTCGGCCGGAGCTACGGGTTCACCTTCTTCGCGGCGTTCGGCCTGGGGTCCGGCGCGGCGACGTTCGCGGGCTTCTTCGCCGACCGCTGGGGCACCGGCGCGGTGTTCTTCGCGCTGGCGGCGGTGGCCGCCGCTACGCTGGCCCTGGCGCTCGTCATCTGGCGGTACGGGGAGCGGCGGCCGGCGTCGCTCGCCGCGGCGGGTGCGGTGGCGATGGAGTAGGGAGGGGGCGATGTACAGGGTCACGGTCGAGCGGAACCGGTTGCGATTCGCGGCGGCCCACTTCGCGACCTTCGAAGGCGAATGCGAGCCGCTGCACGGCCACAACTACGACGTGATGGTCGAGGTCGAAGGGGACCTCACCGACGATGCCTGGGTCATCGATTTCACGAAGCTGAAGGCGGAGACGAAGGCGCTCTGCGACGAGCTGGACCACAAGTTCCTCCTGCAGCGGGACTCGCGCGTTCTGGAGATCGACGAGGGGATGAGCAACTGGAAGGTCCGATTCCGCGAGCGGGGGTGGGTCTTTCCGAAGTCGGACGTGGTGGCGCTGCCCATCGACAATTCGACGGCGGAGCGGCTCGCCGAGTGGTTCGCGCGGCGTCTGGCGGAGCGGCTGCGGGCGCTGGGCGCGACGAACCTGCGAGCGGTCACCGTCGGTGTGGAGGAAGCGCCCGGGCAGGCGGGATGGTTTCGCCTTCCGCTCGCCCCGTAACCCCGACCGCGGGCGTGGGGCCATGGCCCCGCCGGCCACGCTGAAGCGTGGCGTCCCCCACTGATGAAGGGCAGGCTTCAGCCTGCCCGGCGTGCCGCAGGCCGACACACCTTCGTCGCCCACGTACGCCGGCACCCCACCTCAGGCTTCTTCGGGCCATGAGACGCCGGCCACGCTGAAGCGTGGCCTTCATCTGGGGGAGACGGGGAACGGCGTCGCATCGTTCGGTCGCGGTGCCGCCGTCCCCGCCCATGAAGGGCAGGCTTCAGCCTGCCCGGCGTGCCGCAGGCCGACACACCTTCGTCGCCCACGTACGCCGGCACCCCACCTCAGGCTTCTTCGGGCCATGACACGCCGGCCACGCTGAAGCGTGGCCTTCATCTGGGGGAGACGGGGAACGGCGTCGCATCGTTCGGTCGCGCTGCCGCCGTCCCCGCCCATGAAGGGCAGGCTTCAGCCTGCCCGGCGGATCCCACGGTGCGCCGGCCACGCTGAAGCGTGGCCTTCATTGCAGGAGGCCTTCATTGCAGGATGGGAAGCGAACCACCGTCAGGGCGTCAAGTCGGGCGGAACGGTGGGAATCAGACCCGGATCGCACGCGGGACTGGTGGGCAGCGGCATGGCTGTGGCGACGTCGGGCGGGACCTGGCGTCGCCCCGAAAAGGACCTCTGGATTCGACTCGTGAGCCAGTCCAGCCAGCCCGGCGCCGTTGACGGTGGCTCCGTGTACTGCGCCGATACTCCCATTTCGGCCATGTCGATCGCAATGAGCACGCCCGTCGACTGGTGCTGGAGCACGTAGCGCTTACGGCCGTCCGGGAAGCACGGGTCGACTTCGACCATCGCGCGCCAGGCGGGGCCCGTCGGCACGTCGACGGACACGCCCTCGATGGCGATGCGTTCGAACGGCCAGGGCTCGGGGGTGGGCGACGGCCAAGGAGCAGCCGTGGGCCCCGGAGCGAGCGTTGGGACATCGGCCGGATCGCACGGCCCCTCGGTCGGTTGCGGCATGAACCGCCGGACCTGCGTCGGAATGATGCGCTCGCCGGCGAACGATCGTTCGATGCGTTCGATGAGGGGCGTCAGCCGCTCGGGAGGCCCGCCGAACACCGCGGTGACCGTCTTGTCCGCTACGTCGACTTTCATGCGGTCGCCCGTGCCGTCGTGTTGAAGCACGAGGATGTACCGAAAGTCGTCGTGGCACCGGTCGGCCATGATCTGCTCGCGCCAGGGTGGTCCCGGCAAGTCCACCGACACGCCGTCGAAGGTCACGCGCCTCCATGCCTGGCCGTGCTCGTCGGCGGGAAGGGGCGTGCTGCGGTACTGCGGTACCGGAACTTCGCCTTCGCTGTAGTCGAGGGGCAGCGCGGGATAGGTGGTACCCCCCGGCGTGATCGTTGTCGGCGGCGGGCGGGCGGCGGGAGCGTCGGTATCGCAGGCCGCTGCCCACGCGACCGCGAAGGCGGCGCCGATCAGGATGACGAACGTTTGTCCCCGCATCGCGACATTCTCGCGCGCCCGCGCCGGTTGCGCCGGCACGGGGTTCGGCTATCATAGCGCACACCGACATCGTCAGGGGGCGCCGAGGGCGCCGAGCGCGCACAGGAGGTCCGCAGGTCCGATGGTCGCGACGCAACGCCAGGAAATTCAGCTGACGAACTGGCAGGAGACCTACAAGCGCCGGCTCACCACGCCGCAGGACGCCGTCAAGGCCGTGAAGTCGGGCGATACCGTGGTCTTCTCCATCTTCCCGCCCATCACGCTGCCGCCCGCGCTCTTCGCGCGCAAGGACGAACTCGAGAACGTGACGGTGCGCCTGCTCGCTCCGGCCAGCGACCCGGGCTGGCTGCAGCCGGGTCACGAGAAGAGCTTCCAGATCGAGTTCGAGCTGTACATCGGCGACTTCGCCCGCTTCGTCACGGACGAACGGCGCGGGACGTACCTCCCGAACCTGTTCTCCCTGGGCATGAAGGCGTACGACCAGGGACGCCCCGACGTGAAGATCCCGGACGTCGTGTTCATCGCCGTAAGCCCCCCGAACAAGCACGGGTACTGTCACTTCGGGCTGCACCACTGGGTGCAGCGGGTGTACGCGCGCCGCGCGAAGACGGTCATCGCAGAGGTGAACCCCACGCTGCCGACGCCGCACGGCGACGTGTACATCCATGTGTCGGAGATCGACCACTTCGTGGAGTACAACCCGCCGCCCTTTACGCGGGAGATCTTCGAGGGGATCATCGCGCCGCTACCGGAAGAGCGGCGGGCGGCGTGGATCGCGCTCTGGGACGAGCTGCCCGACCCTCGCGTGCTGGGGCTCTTCGCCGGGGTCATCGCGGCGGTGTCGCCCGACGACGCGCGGCGGGTGCTGGGCATGGGCGAACCGCCGCCGGAAGCCCCCGCCATCGCCGGGTACCTGAGCGAGCTCATCCTCGACGGCGACACCATTCAGATCGGCACGGGCGAGCCCTCGCGGAACATGGCGCGCCTCGGCGCGTTCGACGGCAAGCGCGATCTCGGAATCCACACGGAACTCGGCTGGCCGGGACTCGCGCGCATGGTGCAGGAGGGCATCGCCACCGGACGGCGCAAGGAGATCAACCCGCGGAAGGCCGTGGCGACCGCCTGGACGGGGTGCGACCCCATGGATCTCGCCATCATCGACGACAACCCGGCCTTCGAGCTGTACGACCCGACCTACGTGCTCGATCTGCGGACGCTGACCCGCTTCAGCCGGTTCGTGGCCATCAACAACGCCATCTCCATCGACCTCATCGGGCAGGTGAACTCGGAGAGCGTGTTCGGCGGCCGGATGATCAACGGGACGGGCGGCCAGCCCGAGATGCACATCGCCGGCGCGTTGTCGCCCGGAGGGCGCGCCATCACCCTGCTGCCGTCGACAGCCATGGGCGGCGCGGTCTCACGCATCGTCGCGCAGCACGACCAGGGAGCGATGATCACCATCCCGCGGTTCTTTACCGACATCGTGGTGACGGAGTACGGCATCGCCCGCCTGTGGGGGAAGAATCACCGCCAGCGGGCCGAAGAGCTCATCGCCGTGGCGCATCCGGACTTCCGCGCGGAGCTGCGGAAGGAGTATCAGCGGCTCATGTGGCCGTAGGCGCCCGGCCTACAGCGTCTCCCAGAAGCGGTCGATGACCTCGTCCGGGACGTCGAAGACCTGCGGGCCCTCGGAGGTCGGCAGCGGCTCGTCGCGCAGGAAGGCGGGCAAGAGGTCGGCGTCGCGGCCGAAGCCAGCGCGCAGGTTGAACGCGCGCTCGTCCCGGAGGACCTGCTTGCCGAGGGCGGCGAGCGCCTCTTCCGTGATGGGCTCTCCGAGATGGGCGGTGAGCAGCCCGGCCATGTCCTTCAACGTCGGGTTCGAGAACTGACAGAGGCCCACGCTGTCGATCACCGCCATCAGCGTCTGTTCGTGCTGGGATGACTTCAGGAGCGTCTCGGTGGTCACGCCGCGGGCCGTCACCAGCCCGGCGGTGTGGTCTGCCCCCTGAGGGCTCGTGGCGTACGTGATCCCCATCGCCTTCAGCGTGCGCGGTTCCCAGGCGGGCAGGCCCTGGCCCCGCACGGCGGGCACGCGATCGATGCCGAAGGTGCGCGCGACGTGCTCCGTCCCGCCGCCGAGGATGCGTCCGAGCGGCGTGCCCGCGCGCACTTCGCCCAACAGCGCCTCGACGGCGCGCCAGTCGCCCCAGCGGGCCACTCCCGCCTCCATGGCGACGCCCACGGCGTTCCCTATCTCGATGGTGTCGAGGCCGATGTCGTCGCAGAGGCGGTCCAGACGGGCTACGGCGTCCAGGTCGTCGATCTCGAGGTTCGAACCCAGAAGGGCGATGGTCTCGAATTCGAGGGCGGTCGTGACGTGCTGGCCGCGGGCGTCGTTGAACAGAATGGCGCACTTGATGATGCAGCCCGCCATGCACGGAAGCATCTTGCCGCCGCGCTCGGGGGCGAGCTCGGCGATGCGCTGCCCGCTGATGGCGTCGGCGCCCGCGAACACGCCCGCCCGGTGGTTGCGCGTGGGCATGCTCATCACGTTTTCGCGGTTCACGAACCGGATGACGCCCGCAGTGCCGTACTTCGAGAGGTTCTGCGTGCGCGGGTCGTCGCGCACCACGCCCGAGAACGCGAGCATCGCCGCGCGAAAGGCCTCGGGGTCGGCGGAAGGGACGTTCTTCGCGCCGCCGTCGTCGACGACGATGGCCTTGATGCGCTTCGCGCCCATGAGGGCGCCCAGCCCCCCGCGCGCGGCGTGCCGCGTGGGCCGGCCCTCGGGGTCCGATACGGCGATGGACGCCGCGGCCATCCGATGCTCGCCGGCGGGGCCGATGCATACCACCGTCTGGGTGCGCGGATTCTCGAGGAGCCGGGCTACGGTGTCGTAGGTGCCGAGGCCGGCGAGCCCCTCCGCAGGCTCGAAGGAGCAGCCCTCGGGCGTGATCCGCAGCAGGCGCCAGCCGTCGTCGGGGGGCGCGTTCTCGATGACGACCGCCTTCACGCCCAACCGCGCAAGGCGATGCCCCAGCGTCCCGCCGACGTTGGCTTCCTTGGCGCCGCCGGTGAGCGGGCTCTTCGCGCCGAACGAGGTCCGGCCGGACGTCGTGACGGCGGTGCCGCCCAGAAGCCCGGGCGCGAAGACGAGGCGGTTGTCTGCGCTCAGCGGATGCGCGCGGGGATCGACCTCGTCGAGCACGATGCGCGACGTGAGGGCTCGGCCCCCGAGCAACCGGTAGGCGTCGGGCACGGGCGATTCGGAGACGGCGAGGCGCGCGAGGTCGACGCGAAGGATGCTGGACACGGGACGCCCTGCGGAATTTCGAAAGCCGTCGCTATCGTAAACGCCATTCTAGGCCGGCACGTAACGGGGCGCCAACGCGCGCATGGAGAGCGGCGTCTACAATGCGAGGCGCGGGCGCGCGAGGGAGGCGCGCTGTTCGAGAGGAGGAGCCACATGCGCATCGGCGGGCACGTGTCGACGGCGGGCGGATTGGTGACGGCGTTCGAGCGCGCGCAGGCGATCGGCGCCGAATGTATCCAGATCTTCGGCGGGCCCCCGCAGCAATGGCGCAGCGTCCGCGTCTCCGACGAGGACGCCCGGGCCTTCCGAGAGCGCATGGCGGAGACCGGCATTCAGCCGGTGTTCATCCACGCGCAGTACCTCATCAATCTGGCCTCGGACGACCCGGCGCTCCTCTCGCGGTCGAAGGGCGCGCTGCGTTCGAATCTGCATCTGTGCGCGCAGATCGGCGCCGCTGGTGTGATCTTCCACATCGGCTCGCACAAGGGCGCGGGGTTCGACGCCGTGTTCGCGCAGGTGTGCGACGCCATCCGCCAGGCGCTGGATGAGTCGCCCCCCGAGGCGCGCGTGGTGCTCGAGAACGCCGCGGGACAGGGCGGCGCCGTCGGCGCGACCTTTACCGAGCTCGGGCGCATCATCTCCGAACTGAAGAGCGACCGCGTGGGGGTATGCATGGACACGCAGCACGCCCACGCCATGGGATACGACATGGCGACCCCGGCGGGGATCGACGCGGCGATGGCGGAGTTCCAGCGGGAGGTCGGATGGGACCGGCTCGCCGCGGTCCACGCCAACGACTCGAAGGTGCCGCTGGGCGGTGCGCGCGACCGTCACGAGAACATCGGTCAGGGGCACATCGGGCTGGCCGGGTTCGAGGCTATCATGGCCCACGAGGTCTTCCGGAACGTCCCGTTCCTCCTGGAAGTGCCCGGCATGGAAGGGAACGGACCCGACAAGCCCAACGTCGACGCGCTCAAGGCGATCCGCGAGCGGCTCGGCGTCCCGGCGACGTGAGGACGGCGCCTACTTCGCCGGGGCGTCGTCCGGGCCTTCGATGCGCACGCTGTACAGCTCCTCGATGAGGTCGAAGAACGCGCGGACGGCGCGCGGCAAGCGGCGGTTGCGCCGGAACAGCAGCGAGATCTGCCGGTTGGGGATG
The DNA here is from genome assembly GCA_035574215.1 of Dehalococcoidia bacterium. Classification (GTDB taxonomy): domain Bacteria; phylum Chloroflexota; class Dehalococcoidia; order DSTF01; family JACRBR01; genus DATLZC01. Next base: position 7,879 of record DATLZC010000306.1, read on the forward strand.
CGCCCTCCGCGGACCTCGACGGCGCGCAGATACCCGAGTTCGAGCTCGCGCTCGACGGCGACGCGCGGGATGAGGGCGATGCCGAGCCCCTCCTCCACCATCTTCTTGGTCGCCTCCATGTTGTCGAGGTCCATCACCGTGCGGGGCACGACGCCCGCCTGGCGGAACGCGCCGTGAATGAGGGCGTTGTAGCTGGACCCGCGGTCGAACAGAATCAGGGGCTCCTGGCTCACCTCGCGCATGTCGACCGCTTCGCGCGACGCGAACGGGTGCTCCGGCGCGACGATGAGGACGACTTCGTCCTCGTACAACGGGACGGTCACCACGTCCGGATGGTGCAGCGTGCGGACCATCGCGGCCTGCACCTCGTCGTTGAGCAGCATGCTCAGGACCTGCTCGGAGCGCGCGGTGTTCACGGTCACGTCGATGCCGGGGTGCGCCTCCACGAACCGCTTC
>DATLZC010000307.1:0-14801 GCA_035574215.1 Dehalococcoidia bacterium
GTCGTCAGCGAAGCGTTCATCCCTCGATTCGTAGCGCTCGGCGCCCGGCCGGACCGCGTGCGGCTGGTGCGCAACTGGCCGCTTTCGGAGCGCCCCTTCCCCCCGCGCGACGAAGCCCGGCGCCGCGCTGGCTTCGCCCGGGACGAAGTGGTCTGCGTTCACGCGGGCAACATCGGCGCGAAGCAAGGTCTCGAGACGGCGGTGGAGGCGGCGGCGCTGGCGGAACGACAGGGCGTCCCGGTCCGCTTCGTGCTCATCGGCGACGGCAATCAGCGGGAGCGGCTCCAGCGCATGGCCCGGAACGTCTCCACGATCGAGATTCGCCCGCTTCTCCCGGAACCGGAGCTCTTCGACGCCCTCGCCGGCGCCGATGTCTTGCTGCTGAGCCAACGGGCGTCGGTGACCGACATGGCGCTCCCGAGCAAGCTCACCACGTACGTCAGGTGCGGCACGCCCATCGTCGCGGCGGTGGCCGAAGAGAGCGCGGCCGCGCGCGAGCTCGGCCCGTACGGCGCGGCGCTCGTCATCCCTCCCGAGCGGCCGGATGCGCTCGTCGACGCCATCCTCCGCGTCGGCCGAGACCGGACGCTGCGGGCGTCCCTGCTCGAAGGCGCGCGCGCCTATCGCGACGCCGCGCTGGCCCGCCCCGCGCTCGAAGCCGCGTTCCTCTCGTTCATCGCCGAATGCGCCTCCGAAGCGGCTTCAGCGGCTCCTGCGCCCGTCCCGACCGCGCCGTAGTCCCCTCGCGAGGCCACGTCCCTGACGCCCGTCACCTGAAGCTTATTCCCCAAGCGTCCGAGGGCGACGTTCACCGCTGCCACCCCGGCGCGGTACGCCGCGAAGATTCCGCGACGGGACAGGAACGCCATCACCGGGCCCGGGTGGTGCCGGTAGTAGAGCGCGTACCGGTGCGCGGTGACGCGAAAGCCCGCGCGTTCGAGCTCGCGAGCCACGTCGGCGGACCGCAGCCGCATCACCGGGTTGCCGGCCTCCTCCTCCCGCAGCGCCAGCCCGAAACGCACGGCGACCCGCGTGACGAGCGCGTCGGCTGGCTCGTTCACGCTGACCGCCCGCCGCGCGACGCGCGCGAGCTCGCGCACGGCGACCAGCGGGTCGCGCAGGTGGTGCAGGCCATCGTGGACGTAGGCGACGTCGACGCCGCCGCTCCGGACGGGCAACCGCTCGACGTCGCCCACGACGGCGCGATAGTCGAGTCCACGCCGGCGGGCCCGCTCCCGCGCCCGCGCGACGCACCCGTGCGAGATGTCGACGGCCAGAACGCGAGCCCCCGTGCGGGCCAGAAACTCCGCGTCCATCCCGCTCCCGCAGCAGGCGTCGAGCACCGTGAGACCTCGCAGGTCTGGGAGCAGCTCGACGCTCCGGCGGAACTTCTCTTCCAGCGTCCATCGATACGCGGCCGGCGCGCCGTGCGGTCGCTCGATCTCGAACTCCTCTGCGACCCGGCGGTCGTAGTACGCGGCTTGCCCGCGCTTGTGGTCGTGCAGGTGCTCGAGCTCATCGTGCCCTGCCTCGGAGACCGCGTCGGGCGGTAGCAGGATCGGAATGCCATCCCGCACCTCATACTCGGCCCCGCAGACATCGCATACCAGCGACGCCGCGGCCGAACCGAAGCCGCGCAGCCCGCCCTCGCGGCAGGCCGGGCACGCGAGCAGCGCCATGAGGTCAGCCGGCGCGGACATCGCTCTCCACCCCCGCGCGAGTGAGCTCGGGCAGTCCCAGCGCCCGCTCGTACAGCGCCGCCCACGCCGGCGCGACCGCGGACCAATCGTAGCGGCGGGCGAACGCCCGGGCCCTGCGGCCGAGCGCTTCGCGCCGGCCGGGGTCGGCGAGAAGCTCCGAAAGCGCCACCGCGAAGGCGTCGGGCGTCTGCGGGCGCACCAGCCCGGCGCCGGCCGCCGAGATTTCCGACGCGAGATTCACCGCAGGCGAGATGACGACCGCCTTGCCCGCCGCCATCGCTTCGACCACCGCGAGTCCGAAGTTCTCGGTGTGCGACGGCAGCGCCCAGACGTCAGCCGCCGCGAGCGCGGCGCGCTTCTCCTCGCCAGCGAGCATGCCGACGAAGACGATTCGGTCCGCGACGCCCTCGCTGGCCGCGAGCGAGCGCAGCCTCGGCGTCAGCCCCTCGTCGTCCGGCCCGACGAGCGCGAGAACGGCGTCGGAACGCTCGCGGGCCGCTCGCGCGAAGGCGCGCACAAGGATGTCGAGCCCCTTCTTGTGCGAGAGGCGCCCGAGGTTCATCACGACGGGGCCATCGTGCCCGCCGAGGTACCACTCGCGAAACGCCCGCCCCGATGGAAGCCGCTGGAAGCTGGCCCATCGGATCCCGTTGGGGGCGACGACCGTAGGAGCGCGAAAGCCGAGGTCGGAGACGAGCCGGGCTTCATCGGCCGTCGTGAAGTGGAGCGCCGCGGCGCCGTCGAGCATTCGCCGCTGCCACAGCAGATCGGTGAGCGCCTTGAGCAGCCGGCTGCGGCGCCGCAGATGCGGGTCCAGCGCGCCGTGAGGTGTCACGACGTACGGAACCCCGGCCCGCCGGGCCGCCCGGAACGCCGCGAACTGCGGATACTGGAACAGCATGTGGATGTGGACGACGTCCACCGAAGGGGCCAGCTCGTCGAGCGCACGCGTCAGCGCGGGGGAGTAGGCGAGACGGTACGGCCAGCGCGCGGGACACAGGCGCACGTCGACCTCGCGCGCGCCCTCGGGCAGGTCCGCGTCGACGACTCGGCGTCCGCTCCACGACGCGGGCTCGGCGAGGTCCGTGGCCACGACCGCGCAGTCCCATCCCAGATCCCGGAGTGCCCGAGCCGCCTCGAGCACGGCTACGGGAGGCCCGCCGAACCTGAGGGAGAGCGACGGGACGACGTGCAGCGCCCTCATGCCGGCACCGCCTGCGGCACACGGCGCGCCTCTTCTGCCACGCTCCCGTACACCCGGGCGAATCCTTCCACCGCGCGCTCCCAGCGGAAGCGTTCCGCCCGCTGGAGACCCAGCGCCCGCATACGGCGCGCCACGTCCGGAGATTCGAGTGTGACCCGCAGCGCCGCCGCCAGGCTGTCGACGTCGTCGGGCGCGGCCATGAGGGCGGCGTCGCCCAGCGCCTCGACGAGCGCGTCGCAGTTCGAGGCGACGACGGGCGTGCCGCAGGCCATCGCCTCCAGCGGGGGCCAGCCGAGCCCTTCTGCGAACGAGGGGAAGAGCAGCGCGTCACACGCGTTGTACAGCTCGACCAGCCGCTCGTCGGACACCTGCCCGCATTCGATCACGGCCCCGTCGAGGCCCAGCGACCTCGCCAGCGCCGACTCGCCGGCGTCCATCGACGCGCCCGCCCGCACCAGCGTCACGTCGACGCCCGACCGGCGTAGCGCCGCGACGACCCTCAGCGTCCCCGCCACGTTCTTGTACGGCCGGCCCGTCGACACATGGAGAACCGCGTACCGCCGCACGCCAGGAAGCGACGCCCGCAGCTCGGCCCGCTCGCGTTCGGGCAGCGGCCGAAACCGGGGGTGAACACCGTAGGGAACGACCTCGATGCGGTCCGCCGGTACGCCCACGAGGCGCTCGACGTCCCGTTTCGTGGCCTCGGTCGGACAGACCACCCGCGCCGCCCGGCGAAGGAACGAGACGCTCCAGCAGAAGCGGGCGAGCGCGAGCCTGGAGGGCCGGAAGCCGGCGGCGCCCTCGGCGGCGCGCAGGAGCATCAGGTCGTGACACGAGATCACGGTGCGCTTCGGCGAGAGCGACATCGCGACGTGCGCGTAGCCCTGGTCGGCGATGTGGTACACCTCCGCCCTCTGACGGCGCGCGACGAGCGGATACCACACCAGCCGCTTCCAGTAGCCGTCGACGCGCCCGAGCCCCACCAGCCGTGCGAGACGCGACTCCCGAACCGCAGTCGAGCGGAGCGCGACGGCGGGGTGGCTCGCGAAGCCCTCTTCGAGCTCGTCAGCGAAGCGCTCCATGGAACGCAAGCCCTGCTCGGGCATATCGCGCAGGAGCAGCACATCGATCCGGCCGTCGTTCATTTCCGCGCCCTCAGCTCCCAGCTCGCTCCCCACAGCCAATCGAGGAGAGGAACACGCAGCAGCGCCGGGACCAGGCCGACGAACCCCAGGCGACTCGAGAGCGGCACCGGTCCCATACGCCAGATCGCCTCCACAGCGAAGCCGGCGTCTTCGAGCAGGAGGCGTGCGGCCTCGCGCGTGAAGCCGCGCACGTGGGTGTAGTCGGCCCATACTCGCGACGGCCGCGCCATCACCACCGACGCCACGAGGACGCCTCCTGGCCTGAGCACGCGGTAGGCCTCGCGCGCCGCGTGAGCCGGCTCGCGCAGATGCTCGAAGACGTCCTTCGCCAGGACGCCGTCGAACCATGCGTCGGGGTACGGCAGCGCTTCCCGCTCCAGGTCCACCTGCGCCGCGATTTCGTAGCGAGAGGCGAGCGCGACGGCCAGCGGGTCGACGTCCACGCCGTGCACCTCCACTTCCGGGTCCGGACGCAGGCGGCCGAAGTCTCCGGCGCCGCAGCCGAGGTCGAGGATCCTGCGCGCGCCAGCGAACTCGCGGTAATAGCGGGCAGCGAGTCCCGCCGGGAGCGCTCGCCCCTCGTAATACGCCTGCTTCGCCACGGGTTCGACTCGCGCCGTCATGCCGCGAGCGCCTCCTGTCTCGCATTTCCCGTCCGCACGCCGCGCGCCAGACACGCTTCCACGATGCCATCGGCGGCCCGCTCCACGCTGTACGCGTCGATTCGCGCCCGGCTCTTCCTCCCGAACCGGGCGCGCAGCTCGGGGTCGCCCGCGAGCGCGTCGATGGCCCGAGCGAGCGCGTCGGTGTCGTCATGGGGGACCACGAAGCCGTTCTCGCCTTCGTGGACGAGGTCGCGCCCGCAGCCCACGCGGTCGGTCACGATCACGGGGAGCCCGAAGTTCATCGCCTCGTTGACCACCAGACCCCACGTCTCGTCGTGAGACGACGGGAGCACGAAGAGATCCGCGGAGGCGTAGGCGTTCGGGAGCTCGGTCTGATTCAGGAAGCCGGCGAACCGCACTCCCGGCACGCCGAGTCGGGCCACGAGCGCCTCCGCAGCGGGGCGCAGCGGTCCGTCGCCAGCCATCAGGAGCCAGCACGGCCGCGCCGGGCGCACTCGCGCGAAAGCGTCGACCAGCCGCAGCGTTTGTTTCTTCTCGACGAACTTGCCGGCGAACAACACGACCGGCGCGTCGTCCGTGACACCGAACGACCGGCGCAACGCGTCTCGCCGACGGGCGAGCTGCCGGGCCCGCCGCTGGAAGAAGGCATTGTCGACGGCGTAGGGCGCAAAGAACAGCCGCCGCTCGGGGATGCCGTACCGTCGGAGGTAGCGCCGGTTCTCCTCTCCGATGTACAGGCCCGAGCACTGCGCGAACAGCGCCCTCAGCAGCGGCTCCTTCAGCGCGCGGCGATGCCACGGCCTTCGCTGTAGCAAGGTCTGTTCGTCGCGCAGCAACACCGTCATCCCGCGGGCGCGCGCCGCGGCCACCGCGAGCCACGTCGTCGCATGCATGTAGCCGTGCACCCAGAGCGCGTCGTAGCGGCCGCTCGCGACTTCGCGCACGATGTCGAGGTTCGGGCGCGCGACGAAGCCATCCGACACCGGAGCCCCCCGCGCGCTCGGAAGCATGCGCCACCCGTAGCCTTCGAGGAGCGGCGTGTCCCACCGCACAGCGCGCCCGAACCCGGGGTCGTGGTACGACCCGGCCGTCAGGTCCGAACAGAAGAACACCGTGAGGTCCACTTCGGGGCGGCGCGCGAGTTCGCGGTAAAGCGGCGCGAAGTACTGGATCGGGTGCGACACCACGTGAGCCAGCCGTACGACGGTCCTCATCGCTTCACCCTCGCGATGTCGCTCGCGCCGCGCCCAGCGCCCCGGCCCGCAGCTCCGGCCGATCCTCGTGACCGGGAGCGGACCGCAGCCCCGCCAGGATGGTCCGGCCATGAGCCAGCATCCGCGCGCCGTCCACCAGAGCCAACGCCATCGCGTACATCGCCGCCAGCGTGAGTCCGCCCAGCGCGAGCCGCGGGAGGTCGCCCTCGACGCCCGCCGACAGGACGGCGAAAGCGGCCACCGCAGACGCGGCCGCCGCCACGACCGGCGCAATGAACTCGCGCCACGAGAGCGGCGCCAGACGCCGGACGTGCGGGACGATCGCGACGACGCCTGCGGTCATCCCGACGGCGACGGCTGCGGCAGCTCCGACGCCACCCCAGAGCCACGAGCAGAGCGGAACGGCTGGCAGGAACAGCCCGAGCTGCCACAGGCGGGCGCGCAGGACGCTCCCGACCTGGCCGTTGGCCACCAGCAGGACGCGCATCTGGTCGAAGAGCGGCGCGAGCAGCGCGTAGACGCTGAGGAGCCGCAGCATGGGCGCCCCCTCGCGCCACGGCTCGCCGTACAGGAACGCCAGCGTCTCGCCCGGGAGCACGAGAAACAACAGCGCGAGCGGGGTCACGCCTCGCGACAGGATGAACATGAGAAGCGCGAACACGCGCGCGGTGCGCTCGCGGTCGTCCTGGATGCGGGCGTACGTCGCGAGCGGGAGCTGTTGCAGCACGGGGCCGTACAGGCGATTCCCGGTCTCCGTCAGGACGTAGCCCTGGTTGTACAGGCCGAGCTGCCGCGCGCCCGACACCACGCCGACTACGAGATTGTCGTACCGGTGGAACAGCATCTCGCCCAGGCGCGATCCGACCATTCCCGCGCCGAAGCGCAGCAGCTCGCGGGCCTTCGCGGCGCTGAACCGGCGTCCGGGGGCGTGCCGCGTGAAGGCGACCGCCAGCGCGACCATGACGACGCTCACCGCGACATCGCGGGCCCCGAGCGCCCACACGCCGGCGCCTCGGTGCGCCAGCGCCAGCGCGACGGCGGCGCCGGATCCGACCGACGCGAGCTGGATCAGGGAGAAGCGGCCGTAGGCGAAGTCTCGCTCGAGACAGGCGATGAAGCAGCCCGCGAAGAGCTGGAGGACGCGTCCACCGACGATCGCCAGCAGCACCAGCGCAATCGCGGCCCCTTCGAGCGCCCACAGCCCCGCCGCGACGCCCGCGCTGGCAACGACGAGGGCGCCGGAGATGGGGACGAGCAGCGCCATCGCGGTGTCGAACGCTTCGTCGAGGGTCTCCTGCGGCTCCCGGATGAGGGCCACCGGAAGGCTCCAGGCCCCGAGCACGAACAGCAGCTCGGCCACGGCGATCGCGAACACGACCTTGCCGAACTCGTTGGGCGCGACCATGCGGGCGAGGGCCAGCGTCGCGCCGAACGACACGGCGTACGCGGTCAGGTTGGTCACCGAGAGGAGCGCGGCGCCGCGCGCCGCCGAGCGAGCGAGACTCATCGGGCCTCCACCAACGTCCGTCCGGCCACGTTCGCAGCCTCCGCCCCCGAGGATTTCGGGCGCATCCATACCGTCGCCGCGAAGGTGAGCAGGTCCTCCTCTTCGTAGCGCGCGGTCAGCGCCCGCCACACGGCGGGGTGCCGCCTGCGGAACGCCAACGCTTGCGGCGACACGTGCAACGTCACGTGTTCCATCTCGAAATGACGCCGGAACGCTTCGAGGTACTGCCGGTACGTCCAGCGGCTGAACATGCCGTGGCGCAGGTAGAACAGCGCTTCTTCCCGCTCGTACGGGATGCCCCGACGCTCCAGATATCGCACGAACTCGTCCTCGGGCATCAGGAGATGCTCGAAGGCGCCGAGATAGTGCGCGCCGCCGTAGGTGTAGTAGAGGGGCCCGAAGTTCGCGAAGACGAGACCCGTCGGCCGGACGACGCGGGCCATCTCGCGAACGGCGAGCTCGACGCCGTCCACGTGCTCGAGCAGAGCGGTCGACACGACGAGGTCGAAGGACGCGTCCGCAAAGCCGAGCCGGCGCACGTCCATGCGCGCGAAGGCGACGCCGGGATACTCGCGCCAGCGCGCGCGGGCGAAGAAGTCGACCGCCGTGAGCGACCGCGGCCGCTCGCGAAGCCATAACCCCAGCTCGTCGGCGTGCCCGACGCCGAGCGCCAGCACGTCGGCGTCGCGCACGGGGCGGAGCCGCCTGGTCCGGCGCAGGTGCGCCTCGGGTTCGTTGCCGCGGCCGGACAGCAACACCTCGTCGAACTCCATCCGCGCCAGGTACGGCGCCACGCGCAGGTAGAAGGCCGGACGGTTGCGTACCCAGTTCAGCGCCGGATACGTCGCCCGCACGGCGCGCACCAGCCAGCCGCTTCGTTTGGCGAACGCCTTACATCGCGCGAGCATGAGCGGGAACCCCTGTGCGGCCCGGCGTTGCGAGCGCGGCGTACGCCCGGTCCATCTCGACGCCGTACGCCCCCCACGTTCGTCGGGACGCCGTCGCAAAGGCCGCCCTGCCCATGGCAGCACGGAGCCGCGCGTCGCGCGCAAGCGTCCGCATGCGGTCGGCCAGCGTCGCAGCATCGCGCGCAGGCGTCACGAACCCGTTCACCCCGTCATCGACGAGGTCCGCACACCCTGCGTGGTCCGACACGACGATGGGAAGTCCGGCGGCCATGGCCTCGACGGCGGCGAGCCCGAAGCCGTCTTCGACCGACGGCAGAACGAAGAAGTCGGCCTCGCGGAACTCGGCCGCCAGGGCGGCGCCGGCGCGCGGGCCGACGAGCTCGACGCCGTCCGGAAGCGGGCGGAGGCGCTCGAGCAGCGCGCGGTCCACAGGCCCGACCAGCCGCAGGGTCGCCTTCGCATCGAGCCGGCGAAACGCCTCCAACAGATACGGCACGCCCTTCCGCACGTCGACCCGCCCGACGAAAAGAATCCGCGTCGTCTCCCGCGCCGGCCGTTCGGCCGGCGGCTCGACCCGAGCCATCGCCGTCTCGCACACGACCGCAAGCTTCGATTCCGGCACCCCTCGCTCGACGAAGGTCTGCCGGACGAATCGTGAAGGCGTCACGATGAGATCCGCCTCTTCGTACTCGGCGAGCGTCCGCCGGATGACCGCCGGGTGCGTGACGACGCCGGCGAGCCCGAGCCGTTCGAGCTCCTCCGTGAGGAGCGCGGTTTGCGTGAGGATGTGGGCCGATCCCGTCTGCAGGACGGTCGGCAGACCTCGCCGATGCGCCGCGCGGAGCGAGATGAGCGCAGCGCTGGCCCAACCGTTGAAGACGTCGCAGGGGCCGACGGCGCGGGAAGCGAGCAGGTCGAACAGCGCGCTCACGGCGATCTGATTGGCCGGCTGGAGCCACCGCGGCCCGAAGCGCTGCACTGCGTAGTTCCAGACGCCAACGGGCGCCAGAGCGCGCGTCCGGCTCCGCGAGACGCCGAAGGCAGCGACCCTGCCGTACGGAAGGGGCGTCAGCAGGCGCGTCAACCGGTCCCGCGATTCCAGCCAGCGAGCCCACAGGTACGCCGGCTGGAACTTCCCCGGGACACTGACCGTGATCCTCATGGCTGCGCCCGCCCTTCTCGCGCCATCCGCAGGAGACCCGCCCACTCACCGCTTCGGTGGGCGGCCATGCGCACGTGGTCGAGCGCCCAGAACGCCGGCAGATCCCGCAGCCCTCGCGGCGAGCGCCGCGCCCGTCGCCACGCGCCGAGCAGCGGCCCGACGACCGTCAACGCGAGCGTCAGGGACCAGAGGGCGGCGAGCGCCCGCCTGGCGACGACCACGCCCGCCGGCAGGCCGAAGACCCGCCGTTCGAGGTACGGCACCGCACGGCCCCTGCCCCGCCACTGACGCCAGAAGTCCCGCAGCGTCGATGGCGTCCGGTGGGTGACCACAATGGAGCGCTCGAGCCGCCACGCGGCCCCGAGCGCCCGAAGCCGGTCGAAGAACACCACGTCCTCGCCCCCGGCGCCCGGGATTTCTTCGGGGAAGGGCGCCCGCAGCGCCAGCTCCCGCCGGCACGAAAAGCCCTCGGTCCAGCCGACCTCGCGGCCGGGACCGTATCGCAGCTCGTGCTCCGCCTGGATGAACCGCCCGAAGGCGTCGCTCAGGTTCTCGACCCGCGACTCCACCGACACGCAGTCGTGCCCCGTCACGTACGCTTCGGCCAACCGTTCGAGGAAGTCGGGCGGCGGCCTGACATCAGCGTTCAATGCGACGATGACGTCGCCCGTCGCGGCGTGGATGCCTGCGTTGCGGGCCGCCCCGACCCCCGTCCGGCCCCGTTGCTCGAGGAGCCGCACGGGGCCACGCCCGGCGTACCGGCGCACGATCTCCCGGGTCCCGTCGGTCGAGCCACCATCGACGACGATGACCTCGGAGGCGGGCAATCGCTGCGCGAGCGTCGCCTCGAGCGTCGCCGCGATGTCGGCCGCCTCGTTCAGCGCGGGGATCACGAACGAGAACGTGGGCGCCTTCACGGCACCCCCAGAGGTGTCCGCCCCCGTCCTCGATACCGCCGAAGGCAGCGCGCTCACGCCACCACCTCCCGCAGGCGGCCGGCGAGCTTCAGCGCCTCCCGGAAGTACGCGATGGTGTCCCGCAGACCGTCGGCGAGCGAGACCCGCGGCTCCCACCCGTAGCGGGCCCGCATCTTCGCGATGTCGGGCTTGCGCCGCGCCGGGTCGTCGGGAACCGGCGGCAGCCACTCGATGCGGGGATCGACCTCTGCCGCCTTCGCCACGGCTTCGGCCAGCTCGAGCACCGTCACCTCCTCCGGGTTCCCGATGTTGAAGACTTCTCCGTCGGCGGCGTCGTCCATGGCGACGCGGAGCAGCCCATCGACCAGGTCCGAGACGTGGCAGAACGAGCGCGTCTGGCGCCCGTCGCCGTGCACCGGCATCGGCCGGCCTTCGAGCGCGGCCGTCGCGAAGACGGGCACCACGCGGCCGTCGTCGATGTTCATTCGCGGGCCGTAGGTGTTGAAGATGCGGACGATGGAGGCGTTCACCCCATGGCGCTGGCGGTACGCCATGGTGAGCGCCTCTCCGAAGCGTTTGGATTCGTCGTAGCAGGCGCGCGGGCCAATGGGGTTGACGTTGCCCCAGTAGGTCTCCGGCTGCGGATGGACCAGCGGGTCGCCGTACACCTCCGAGGTGGAGGCGAAGACGAAGCGGGCGCGCTGCTCGACCGCGATGTCGAGCAGCCGTTTCGTGCCCGCGGAGTTCGCGAGCATCGTCTCGATGGGATATCGCTGGTAGTGCACAGGGCTCGCGGGCGACGCCAGGTCCAGGATCAGGTCCGCGTCGAGGGACGCGACCCGCGCGACGTCCGCGCCCACGAACGTGAAGCCCGGCCTCCCGAGCAGCGGCGCGACGTTGTCCAGCCGGCCCGTCAGCAGGTTGTCGACGCAGACCACGTCGCAGCCGCGCGCCAGGAGCTCGGCGCAGACGTGGCTTCCGATGAACCCCGAGCCTCCCGCCACGACGACGCGCATCAGGGCCTTCCTCCCGCGCGCCCGGCCCGCGCGAGGTAGCGCCCGGGCTCCAGCGGCGGCTCGACGCGACGGCGCCGCCGCACGTCGTAGAAACGGTATGGCGCCGGCAGGGCGTCCACGACGTCGCGCCCGGCCTGCGCTGAATGGACCTCCAGCGCCAGAAGCGGGCGCGCAGCGGCGATGGTGTCACGCGCGCCGCGCAACACCAGCGCTTCGGCGCCCTCCACGTCCACCTTCAGCACATCGGGGGCGGCCAGCCCCTGCGCCACGAGTCCGTCCACCGTGTCGGTGGGCGTCAGGAATCCCTCCGCTCCCTCAGTCGCCCGCGTCAGCGACGCCATCAGCGTCGAGGCGTGGCGGGCCATGCGGGCGATACCGCGGCGATCGCTGAGGGCGACGCCCCGGGCGTCGACGTGGTCCGCCCCGTTCGCGGCGATGTTCATCCGCAGCCGCCGCAGGTTCTCTGGAAGCGGCTCGAAGGCGTACACCCGTCCCTGCGGCCCCGCGAAGCGGCTCAACGCGAGCGCCGTGTACCCGATATGCGAGCCGACGTCCCAGACGGTCATGCCAGGGGTGACTTCTCGCTCCAGCGCCCGCAGGAGCGGCCGTTCGTGGATGCCCAGCCAGTAGTACTTCTCGCAGCGAAGGTCCAGGAGGAGCCGCGCTCCCGCGAGGGGTCCGGCGCTCACCTGGACCCACACCGGCGCTTCGGCGTCGCGCTCCAACGCCGGACGCAGCGCGGCGGCGATCCACGAGCGCGCCAGCGCGGCCGCCAGGCCGTCCGGCATGAGACGCCGGACCGCCACCGTCGCCCACTGCGCGAAGGAACGCGCGCCGCCCGGGGCGGCGAACCGTGCGTCCAGCCGCGCCATGATCAGGCCACCCTCGCGCTGCGGTCCGCCTGCACGGGGGCGGCGCGAGCGGGCGTCCTCCGCTTCGCCTCGCGGAGCCGTTCGTACCGGCGCATGCTCCGGTACCAGGCGATGGTCCGTCGAAGCCCTTCCTCGAACGGCGTGCGCGCTTCGAAGCCGAAGAGCGCCTTCGCCCGCGACGTGTCGAGCCGGCGGCGCGGCTGTCCGTCAGGCTGGGAGGCGTCCCATCGGATCTCGCCCGAGAAGCCGACCAGCCTCGCGATCACGCTCGCCAGCTCGCGAATCGTGATCTCGCGGCCGCTTCCCAGATTCACGGGCTCAGCGCCGTCGTAGCGCTCGGCCGCGAGGACGATGCCCTCGGCGGCGTCCTCGACGTACAGGAACTCGCGCGACGCGCGCCCCGTGCCCCACGCCACGACCTCACGCGCGCCCCGCTCCTTCGCTTCCAAAAACTTCCGGATGAGGGCGGGGATCACGTGGCTCCGTTCCGGGTCGAAGCTGTCGCCCGGTCCGTACAGGTTCACGGGGAGCAGGTAGATGGCGTTGAACCCGTACTGCTGGCGGTACGCCTGTCCCTGCACCAGGAGCATCTTCTTCGCGAGCCCGTACGGGGCGTTGGTCTCCTCCGGATAGCCGTTCCAGAAGTCCTCTTCCCTGAACGGCACCGGCGTGTGCTTGGGATAGGCGCACACGGTGCCGACGGACACGAACTTGCGCACGCCAGCGAGCCGCGCCTGCTCCATGAGCTGGATGCCCATGATGGCGTTGTCGTAGAAGAACCGCCCCGGCTCACGCCGGTTCGCGCCGATGCCGCCGACCACCGCCGCGAGATGGATGACGATGTCCGGCTCCGACCGCTGGAGAGCGCGCCGGATGTCGGCCTCGCGCCGCAGGTCGTACTCCGCGCTCCGGGGGACGAAGACGCGCGTCGCGCCCCGGCGCCGCAGCTCCGCCACCACGTGCGAGCCCAAGAAGCCGGCGCCGCCCGTCACCATCACCGATTTCGAGGACCAGAAGGCATGAGCGGTCATGGGCTCCCTCCCTCTCGCGCCGGCGAAGGCAGAAGTGACGGCCCCGGCGCTGGTTGCGATTATCGGTGGGATTCGCGAAGGGCAGACATCAGGGAATTCCCCTAATCTTCGGGCGTGACCGCCGTGTTCTCGCAGCGACGTCTGGCCCTGGGGCTCTGGAGTACGGTCGTGGCAGCCGCCGTGGCGCTGACCGTCCTGGCGGCCCGCGAGCCCACGCTGCCAGGCGATGTCCGGCTGGCCCGCGAAGCGCAGGACCTGCCCATCCCCGACCGCCTGGCAGACGTCGTCAGAGCGATGACGACCACGGAACTCGTGGTGGGGACCGGCGCCGTCTTCGCGGCGGCGTTGTGGCTGGCGGGCTTTCGGAAGGAGGGCGTGGCGTTGCTGGCGGCCGTGACCGTGTTGCCGCTGCTGCAGTCCGGGGTGAAGGAGCTCGTGGACCGCCCCCGACCGTCACCTGATCTCGTGGAGCTGCGGGCCGGCTTCTCGAGCCCGAGCTTCCCTGCGGGTCACGTCATGAGCCCCACGGTGCTTTACGGGTACGCCGGGTGGCTCGCGCGCCGCGCGACGCGCGCGTGGCTCCGGGCCGGCGTCATCGTCCCGTGCGCGGCCGTCCTCGTGTTGACGGGCGTCGTGAACGTCTACCTGGGCGTGCATTGGCCCAGCGACGTCGTCGGAGGCTATCTGTGGGGCTTCGCCCTGCTCGGGCCCGCCGTCGATCTCGGCGCTAGTGGCGGTTCCGCCGGGACAACGGCCCGGGCAGCGTCGCGCGCGAAGGTCTGAGGACTTCTTGACCGGCCGCCCGTCGCAGGCGCCGTCAGGCCTGCTGCGCGGCCTCCTGGGGGACGCGCCGCCAGCGCCCATCCACCCGCTCCACGACGATCCAGTCGCCAGCGATCGTGCGGCCCGAAGGGTCGACTTTCGCCCGGAGCGCGGACAGCTCCTCGTCGCTCGGGGGCGGGATCTCGTCGAGGGTCTCGGCGATGAGCGGTTCGAACTCCATGTCGGCCAGCACCTCGTCGACACTCGTCCACGGGGCGATGGCGAGCAGCTTCATCCGCCGGGTCTCGTCGTCGAAGCCGAAGATGGCGCGCTCGGTGACGACCCGGTAGGGCCCGGTCTCCGGCGGGAGGCCCGCCCGCTCGCGCGCGCCCGGCGAGCCGTCGAGGAAGCCGGGCGACGACATGAAGTCGAGCTTCGAGACGAACTTCCGCTTCTGGAGCCGCGTCATGAGGATGGTCCGCCAGCAGAGCGAGGCGATCTCGTTCGCGCCGCCGGGTCCGCCGAAGCGCCGCTCGGGCCGGTCGTACTCGCCCCCGACGAACGTCGAGTTGAAATTGCCGTAGGGGTCCACCTGGACCGCCGCCAGGACGCCGTAATCGATGTAGCCGAGGCAGGCGTGGAAGTCGACGGTGTTCATGTCGGTCCACGCGACGGCGCGCCTCGACGCGAGGCCCGCTCCGAGCATGAACGGCGGGGCCGGAATCGGCATCTCCGGG
>DATLZC010000308.1:0-5128 GCA_035574215.1 Dehalococcoidia bacterium
GTCCCGACCCTGGCCCAGGAGACGGTACTCTCGACAGCGGTTGTCCTCTCCTCGAAGGCACGCGAGGCAGTGCCCGCAGCTCACCCCCGGGTGCACCATGACGGCGTCGCCCGGCTTCACGTGCGTCACGCCCGGCCCGACAGTGTCGATCTCGCCCGCGACGTCGGCCCCGAGAATGCGCGGGGGGTCGTACTTCGCGCCCGGCGGCGCCTTGGCGGCCCACGCCTCGAGGTGGTTCAGGGCCACGGCCCGGACGCGCACGCGGACTTCGCCCGGCCCCGCAACGGGGTCGGGCGCATCCTCGTACACGTAGCTCTCGACACCGCCGGACTCATGAATTCGCGCCGCCTTCATCATCTCCTCCGCTCGACGCTGCCTTCGCACGATCAATCGCGTCCAGCGCCCTTCGCGCCGGACCCGTCGCGGGCCTAGAATGACCGAGGCAAACGCTACGGACAACGGCCGGATGGACACAGGAAGCCGCAACATGGCCGCCGCGCGCCAACGCAACGCCGTTCTGCTCACCGACGCCGAGGTGATCGAGCGCCTCCCCGAGCTCTGGAAGGCGCTCGACGAGTTCAACGAGGGCTTCTGGTTCGAGGCCCACGAGACGCTGGAAGACCTGTGGTTCGTCTCCCCGTGGCCTGTGAGGCAGTTCTTCCAGGGCGTCATTCAGGTGGCGGCGGCGTTCGTCCACATCGCCCGCCGCGAGCCTGCGGGCGCCCTCAAGCTCCTGCCCCTCGCCATCGCGAAGCTGGAGCCGTTCGCCCCCGCGTACCTCGGCGTCGACGTGGCGCAGCTCATTGCCGACTTACGGCGGTCCATCGAGGAGATCGTCCACCTCAACGAGGACGGCTGCGACGCCTATCGAGAGCGCGCTCCACGGATTCGCTTCGAGCGCACCGTGCCCGAGACCACCCACCGGGACGGCGTGACCCCGGCCCCGCGCACGCTTCCCGCGTCTCCACGATGATGGTCGCGCACATCCGCCGCACAGTCGGACGCGCCGCGTGGACCGCTTCTCCGAAGGTCCTGGCGTTCGTGGTCGCGATCCTCACTTCCTTTTCCCTCGCCGCGTGCCGTGACGTCGCCTCCTCTCCGGCTTCCACCCTCACACGGGCCACGGAGGGCCCTCCGCGCCCCTTCGAAATGGGGATCAGCTCGCTGCCTCTGGAGCTCACGGACGACGGATACGTCCGCGTCATGGATCTCGCCGCTCAGGCGGGCGAGATCGTGCTCGTCAAGCGCACACCCCCGTGGGAAGAGGTTCTGCCGGGCGGCCGCATCTCGGACGAAACCGCCTCCATCACGGAGCGCGAGCGATTGCTCATCCGAGAACGAGGCCTCGGCCTCTTCTTCGCGATCGACCCGACCGACCCTCTCGACCGTGGCCGACTGGCGGGGCTGCCCGAGCGACTGCGAGGGGCAGGGTTCGCTCATCCCGACATCCAGCACGCCCTGTTCGCCTACGCGGAGTACGTGGTCAAGAACTACCGCCCCCGCTACCTCGCCGTCGCGACCGACATCAACCTGTACGCCCGTATCCACCCGGACGACTTCGAGGCGTTCCTGGGGCTTTACGACAGAATCTACGACGCCGTAAAGGAGATTTCACCCGAGACCGCGGTCTTCGTGACCTTCCAGTACGAAGATCTCAACGGCGTGTTGCCGACGGTGGAGGAACACCCGCCCGACTGGGACCTGGTCGCGCGCTTCGGCCGGCGGCTCGACCTGTTCGCCATCTCCACGTTCCCGAGCCTGGCGTATCAGCGCGTGAAGGCGATCCCCGCTGACTACTACACACGCGCGCAGCGTCGGACGGACCTACCCCTCGCCATCGCGGAGATGGGATATTCCTCGGGTCCCGGACGGCGGGGGCTGAATCTGGGCACGGAGCCCCTGCAGGAGGAGTTCCTCGTCCGCGTTCTGCTCGAGGCAGAGGCGCTGAAGATGCGGTTCGTCGTCTGGCTGGCCGCGTGGGACCTTCCGTACGCGACCGACCCGCCGTTAGACACGTTCCGCTACGTGGGTCTCCGCCGGGAAGACGGCTCGCCGAAGCCTGCGTGGGACATCTGGGAGCGGGCTGTACGGCGCCCCTTGCGGTCGGAGGCCGCGCGATGATCCCAGGTCGCCGATGTCTCCTCCCCTACCGCTTGTGAGCCCTCACCGCCCATGCCCGTGCCGTGAGTGAAATGGTCCCATCGGGGCCCGAAGGCAGACGCTGGCGGAGGTAGTCGCGGAGGGCAGCCCGCTGTTCCGCCGTCAGCGACATGACATACGCAGGCGCGGGTCCCTGGCCGCCTGTGAATGGCGTCCAGTAATCGAGAAAGCCCTGAAAAACGGTCGGAACGTCGATCGCTCGGCTCTCAACGGCACTCAAACCGCCAGCACGGAACAGCTCGATGAGCGCCTCAGGCTTGCACAAGGGGAACCGTACGCCTTCGTCGAGGTCATGAGCTGCTGGATCCAGTGCGGCTGCCGCGTCCCAGAAACACCGCATCATCTCCATGCCGCCGGCGTAATCCCACACGTAGCAAGCGACCACGCCTTTGGGCCGGACAACGCGGGCCATTTCAAAGACCGCGCGTTCCGGAGGTGCGACGAAGTTGAGCATCAAGCCGGAGACAACCACATCGAATCGGGCGTCTGAGATGGGCAAGGAACGAGCATCGGCACAGGCGCAGTGTACACGTGAATCAACGGTTTGCTCTCGAGCGTACGACAGGTAACCGGAAGAAGCGTCTACCCCGAGCACCCGCTCAGGATCCGCGTGCCTCACAATCGTCTGGGAAAGAGCGCCAGTGCCACAGCCGACGTCCAGCCAGCGCTCGCCGGCCGGGACCGCGAGCCATGCGAGAAACTCGCGGGCCACGAGTCGGCTCCACCGCCCCACGTACGGCTCGTATATCTCGCCCCTGCTCCACACATTCTGTCCCGACTGCACAGTGCCCAACCCCGGCAGGCTTTCGCGAGTTGTCACCTGTCTCCGAAGCCCGCGTGGGACGTCTGGGAGAGGGGCGTACGGCGCTCCTTGTGGCCGGACGCCGCGCGATAAAGGCGTCGCTTTATTCCTCTCCGCCCTCGTCCGTGCTGAACAGCGGCTGTTCGTTGGCCGGGAGGCGGTAGATCTGCACGCGCCGGAACGGCTCCCGGCCCACGGAGCGCGACGCGACGTTGTAGCGCTGCGCCATCTGATGCTGCAGGCGCCGGATGTAGGCGTTCTGCGGCGAGAGCTCGACCACCCCGCTCGTGCCCTCGCTCATCAGCTCGCCGATAGCGTCTTCGGCCTCTCGCATCGCGCGCGCCACGGGGTCGCCGCCGCGCCGTACCGTCTCCTGCATCGACAGGAGCGACTGCTCGATCTGCAGCAGCGTGTTGCTCTTCAGCACGTAGACCGGGATGCCTCTGGCCTCGGCCTCCCGTAGCGCCTGCGGCTTCCGCCGGTAGTAGTTCTTCAGCGTCAGGACGGTGTCCGCCTCATACAGGTGTTCCGCGATGCCCACCGGCGAGCCCGTCTGGCGGATGGCCTGCTCCAGGCGCTTCCGCGACACGCCAAAGGGATAGATCAACCGAACGGGGGTCCGGCGCTCTCCGTTCCCTCCGGGCAGGGGCGCCTCGCGTGCGCCGCGCCGCTCCCGCGGGACGCCAGGTCCCGAGACGATGCGCACCTCGCCGTCCTCGCCGATCTCGCGCACCTCAGGGGCGATGGGGTACCCGCGCAGGATCGAGTCGACCGTTTCTGCGACGTCGCGGTGCACCGCTACGCGGTCCCACGACTGGATCTCGATGACGACGTCGAAGGTCGGCGGCGCCTTGCGTTCGAGGATCGACTTCTGCGTGCCCCTGCGGCGGGCCTCTTCGTCGCTCAGCGTCACCGACTGAATGCCGCCGATGAGGTCGGAGAGCGTGGGGTTCATCATCAGGTTCTCGAGCTCGTTCCCGTGCGCCGTGGCGACGAGTTGCACCCCGCGCTCGGCGATGGTGCGCGCCGCCAGCGCTTCGAGCTCGGTGCCGATCTCGTCGATGACGATGACCTCGGGCATGTGGTTCTCGACGGCCTCGATCATCACGGCGTGCTGGAGCGACGGGTGGGCCACCTGCATGCGTCGCGCCGCCCCGATCCCCGGATGCGGGATGTCGCCGTCCCCCGCGATTTCGTTCGACGTGTCGACGATCACCACCCGCTTGTTCATGTCGTCGGCGAGCACCCGGGCGACCTCGCGCAGCATCGTGGTCTTGCCGACACCCGGCCTTCCCAGCAGCAGGATGCTCTTCCCCGTCCGGACGAGGTCCTCGATGATGCGGATGGTGCCGAAAACCGCGCGTCCGACGCGGCACGTCAGGCCCACGATCCTCCCCCGACGGTTCCGGATGCACGAGATCCGGTGCAGCGTCCGCTCGATGCCGGCCCGGTTGTCGTCACCGAACTCGCCGATGCGCGAGACCACGTATTCGATGTCGGCCTCCGTGACCTCGCCGTCGGAGAGGACGACGTCGCGTCCCGGATAGCGCGCTTCGGGGAGGCGTCCCAGGTCCATTACGACCTCGAGCAGCTCGAAATTATCCTTCCGTTCACGCAGCGGCCTGCTGATATGCGGCGGCAGCGCGTCCAGCAGCGCGTCGAGGTCGTCGGTGATTTCACGCTGTACAGGCATGCGATTCCTCTTATCCCACAAGGTTTGCCGGCGCGAACCGCGGCGCCTTCACGGTCTCGGTGGTCCTCCGCGCCAGCACCGCGAACTCCGTGATCCGTCCGAATCCCAGGTCTTCCAGGCGCCGGATCAGCGCCCCGTCGTAAAGCGGCGCGAGCGTGTAGAGCGCAGACGTTTGAGACAGGCGCAGAATGGCGGCGTGCAACACGCGGTCCAGAAGCTCGGGCTCGCCAGGCGCCGCCACCACCTGGAAGCGTCCGACGTCGCCGTCCACCGCCGTCCTCGCCCACGCCAGCACCCGGCCGTCGCGCTCGACCACGAACTGGTGCGTCCGCCGGGGCGCCGACAGCCGCTCCTGCGCCGCCACCCACTCGGGCATCGTCGCCGCTTCGACGCGGCGCACCGACTCCGGCACCGCGGCGTTGTAGAGCCGGTACAGGGCATACGCGTCCGTCTTGACGCGGCGCCGCCATCCG
>DATLZC010000309.1:0-8830 GCA_035574215.1 Dehalococcoidia bacterium
AGGTCATGGGACCGTACGACATCGTCGTCGAGATCGAAGCGCAGACGCTCGCCGACGTGCCGCCGATCCTCAGCGAGAAGATCCGGTCCGTTCCCGGCGTCGAGAGCACGACCTCGCTGGTGACGTTCCCCGACTGACGCCCGCGGTCAGGCGCGCGCGGCGGCGCCCGCCACCTCGTGCGTCAGCTCCACGAAGCGGGACCACGGCTCGGCGATCCACGTCTCAGTGGTCGCATGGCCGAAACTGCGCACGATAGTGGACACCTTCATGGCTGTCCGCTCGTCCGGCGCTTCGAAGACGTCGAGATAGTCGTACGGACCCAGGATCGCGTAGTTGGCGACCCAGCGCACCTCTGGCGCGTGGGCCTTGATCTGCTCTTCGATCCGGGCGTTGAGCTCCTCGTAGGCGTCGGGGGAGCGCACGCTTTCTGGGCTGAGGCGGGTCAACAGGACGAACGTCGGCATGGCGAGCCTCCTGTGCTCGGCGCGTTATCGCGCCGGTGCGTTCCTGCACACTCCACTGATCAAGCTTACGCCCGCGGCGCAAGGCCTGGTAGAGCCTGACGGGATCAGACGTACCCGTCTTCCTTGAGCGCCGCGAGCGCGCGCTCAAACGCCTCCAGCGTACGAGCGACGTCGTCGGAAGTGTGGACGGCGGACACCATGCCGCCGCTCCCCATGAGGTCGACGCCCTCGTTGATGAGAGCGCGCCGCAGCGCCGCCGTGGCCCGCGCGTCCGCCGGAGGCATCGTGGCGGCGGGCTCGCCGCGCCAGTCCCACGCGAAGTCGTCGATGAGCCTCGGCTCCACGCCCAGCGCGATGTGGAACATGGAGCGGTCGCCATACACGCAGCCCACGACGCCGGCCTCGTGGAGCAGGCGGTTCATCCCGGTCACCAGCGCCCGGCAGGTCCGCGCGGCCTCATCCTGAGCGCGCCCGTCGGCGATGAGGGACAGGCAGGTCGAGCCCGCGGCCGCTGACAGGGGATTCGCGTTGAACGTCCCCGGGTGGGCGATCCGCTGCCGCGCGTTCCACTCGGCGTTGTCTCGGAAGCGGATGAGGCCCACGATGTCCTCGCGCCCGCAGACGGCGCCGCCGGGAAGGCCGCCCGCGAGAATCTTGGCGAGCGTCGTGAGGTCGGGCGTGACGCCGAATCGCTCCTGCGCTCCTCCGGGGGCCACGCGAAAGCCCGTGATCACTTCGTCGAAGATCAGCACGGCCCCGCACGACGCGGTCTCGTCGCGCAGGACGGTCAAGAACGCCGGGTCCATGGGGATCGTCCCCGAGGAAGCGCCCGTCGGCTCGACGATGACGGCGGCGATGTCGTCGCCGCGAGAACGGACGAAGTCGCGGAAGCGCCTCGCGTCGTTCTGCGGCAGGACGGCCACGTCGGCGAGCGCTCCAGGCGGGATCCCGGGCGCCACGGGAGTCAGACCTTCACCGGGCGCCGGCTGGCCCGACATGAGGTCGTTCCAGCCGTGGAAGTGGGCGGCGAACCGTACCAGAAGCGGCCGGCCGGTGAAGGCGCGCGCGAGGCGCACGGCCATCATCGTGGCCTCGGTTCCCGAGCTCGTGAAGCGCACGAGCTGGGCGGAGGGCACGAGGCGCTGAACGAGCTCGCCCCAGCGAAGCTCGAGCTCGTGGGAGGCGCCATAGTGCGATCCTCGGACGAGCTGTTCCGCCACCGCGGCCGTCACGTCGGGGTGGGCGTGCCCCAGCAGCAGGGCGCCGTGCCCCATCACGTAGTCCACCAGTTCGTTGCCGTCGACGTCCCACTTCCGGCTCCCGGAGGCGCGCGACACGTACAGGCTGAACGGCGCCAGACGGCGCAGGTCGTGGGTCACCCCGTCGGGGAACACCTGCCGGGCTCGCCGGGCGAGCGCGGCTGACGTCGGGTGCAGCGCCTCGAATCGGGAGAGGATCTTCGACACCGATCACACCCCCACGGATCGCGGCGCCGGGAGGTCCAGCATCGTCACCAGCCCCGGCTCGTGAGCGACGACGGCGGGAATGCAGTTGACGACCACCGCCGCCGTGGCGATGTCGCCGGGCACGCCGCCGTCGATGATGACGTGTACCGGCGGATCGCCCTCGATCCGCAGTTCATCCCGGGACTCCGCGGCCCCCATCGCCATTTCGACCGACAGGCGCACGACCTCGCGGCCCGCGACGCACGCGGTCACGACCTGCCTCGCCCCTCGCGCTGTTCCGTCTTCTCCGGGGACGGGCTCGATGGTCTCGCGCAGCTCGTCGAGCTCCCATCCCAGGCCCTGGGCGACGAGGTACGCCGACTCCGGGAGCCCGACATGGCCGAACCGCCCGGCAGCGGCGCGGCGCTGGAACTCCTCGAGGGAGAGCCCGACGCCGACTTTGCGCTGAAGCTGCTCGCGGCGGCGCGATACATCGACCACGCGGACCGCCTCGATGCGCCGGACCTGCCCGCAGACGCCGCTCAGACACAGCGCCAACGTATCGAGCACGAACCCTGGATTGATCCCTGTCCCGAGCACGGTGACGCCCGCCCGCCTCGCCTCGCGGTCGAGCTCCGCCGCGAGGTCGGGGCGCCGGCGCCAGGGATACGCGAGCTCCTCGCATGTCGAGATGACGTTGCGCCCGGCGCGCACGGCCTGGAGGAGCTGCGGCGCGACGTCCTCGAGGAACGACCCCGTGGCGTACAGCGCTACGTCCGCAGGCGTCGCCAGCGCCGCTGCGGCGTCGCCCACGATAGGGACGGGCGCGGGCCCGTCGACGCCCACCACCTCGTACAGGTCGCGTCCCGCGAGGTCGGGCGCGAGGTCGGCGGCGGCGACGGGGACGATGTCGCGGCGTCGCGCTGCGAGCTCGGCGATAGCCCTGCCGATGGAGCCGAGTCCGACGTGGATGGTGCGATAGAAGTCCGCCATGCGGCGGCCAGTATACGGCGGCCGTTCAGCGAGCTTCCACGATATCGAGGAGGTCTTCCGCATCCTCGCGGAGCTTGCCCTCGGGGTTCAGGGCGAGGCAACGGCGCAGGTACGTGGCCGCGCGTTCGTAGAGCGCCTCCGCTTCGTCACGCCTGGCAGGGTCGCGGCGCAGTGCATTGGCGACGAATTCGCAGCACCAGCCGAGCGCGTACAGCAGCGACGCGCTGTCGGGCGCGAGTTCGAGAGCGCGCTCGAGCTCGGCGATGCCTTCGCTGAAGCGCCGGAGCCGCGTGACCAGCGTCGTGCCGAGGTACTCCCGCGCCTCGACCAACGCAGGGTCGGCCGCGATGGCCTCGCGCGCAAGGCGGACGGCTTCAGCCAAGTCGCGTCGCTCATGCGCCTCCATGGCCCGGCGGAGCAGGTCGCGCGCGAGCGCCGCGTCGCTCAGGGGAGCCCCTCGATCAGCCGCAGCGTCTCGTCCCGGCGGAACGCCCGGAACGTCTGCGTCCTCACGTTGCCCTGCCCGCCGATGGCGAGCATCGCCCTGGCGATGGCCTCATCGTCCGGGGCCTCCGAGACGACGACGTAGTCGTACGCGCCGAGCAGGAGAAAAATCTCCTCGATCCGGGCGCCGAACGACGCGAAGGTCTGGTCCGCGTTCTGGAATCTTCGGGCCAGGTCCTTCATGGTCCGGATGCCCTGGTCCGTCAGGGTGGCCAACGTCACGTACGTCGCCAAAGGACCCTCCTCGCTCGAATATGGATGCCGATGTGTGATACGGTAGCACCAATCGGGTCGCATTGCGACGCGAGTCCATGAGGAGGCGAAACCGTGGCGCTAACCAAGCGGCTGCGTTCCTGGCAACTGGCGCGCCGCATCGGCTTCGAAGCCCTCGTCGTGGTGGGGGCCTACCTCGCCTATCAGGCCGTCCGCCGGCTCATCGAGGGGAGCGCTGCCACGGCGTTCGACCGGGCGCTCGATGTCATTGCCCTGGAACGCCGGCTGGGGCTGTTCTGGGAGGCGCCACTCCAGGGGGCGATTCTCCAGCATCACTGGCTCGTGTCGCTGTTCAACTGGATCTACGTCTGGGGGTACTTGCCGGTCATCGCCGCCGCCGCGTTGTGGCTCTTCGTCTGGCACCGGCAGCGGTACAGCCGGTACCGGAACGCGTTCCTGCTCTCGGGGGCGTGCGGCCTGCTGTTCTTCGCCCTGATGCCGGTGGCGCCGCCCCGGATGTTCCCTCATCTCGGATTTGTGGATACGGTGCGCCTGCACTCCGAGGTGTACCGGACGTTCGAGCGTCCCGGATTCGTGAACGAGTTCGCGGCGGTCCCCAGCTTCCACTTCGGGTGGATCTTGCTGGTGGGCGTCGCGCTGTGGGCGCACGGGCGCTGGATGCCGGTGCGGCTGGCGGGCGTGGCGCTGCCCGTGGCGATGCTCGCCGCCATCGTGCTGACGGCGAACCACTACTTCCTCGATGCGGCCGTCGGCGGTGCGCTGACGCTCGGCGCCCTCGCCGTGGTCGTATGGGTGGAGCGGCTCGACCCGCTGTCCCGCCTGCGTCGGACCGCGCTTCCCCTCAGGGTCACGACGCGGCCCGAGCCGCAGCGCTGAGGCACGCCACATGGCGCAGGTCGTCCACGAGCTCGGCGTCGCAGTATTCCTCCGCGGTCTCGCCGTGCTCCGGTAGACGTAACCCCGCGTTCCAGAAGTCCTCCTTGCGCAGCGGCGCGCCGCAGACCGCGCAGCGCATGAACGGGCGTCCCTTGGCGTCGAACACGATGTCCAGGCCCTCGCTCATGACTCCATCACCTCCTCGACGTTCGCAGGGGAAGCAGCCGTTCGCGATCCACAACGCGCGGGCGGGCGGGATGTGACGCCGCGTCAGCGGATCTGGAGGAGCGTCAGGACGCGCCGCGCGCGCTCGAGGGCCTGCGCGACAACCGGCGTCGGATGGGACGAGGGTCCGGCGAGAAACGCCTTCAGCGCACCGCCGGCTTCCGCGGCCCACGCCCGGGCCGTGGCGCCGTCAGGAGGTACGTAGCATTGGAGCTTCCGTGGCCCCTCGAGTCCACCTTCGGCGATGGCCCAGTCTTTGAATCGCGGGCCGAAGCCGGCGCGGATGAGCTGTTCGCCGAGCGACGTCGCCGGCGGCGGCACGCCAGCGGCGAGCGCCTGCGCGACGTCCGCGCGCGAGGGGCTGTCGTACTCCACCATGATGTGACCGCCGGGCGGGATCAGCGGGCGGAGCAAGCCGAACAGCGCCGCGTTCCCATCATCGTCGAGGTCTGCGGTGCGGGCGACCTCGATCCAGCAGAACGAAGGCCGCGGGCCGTTGTTGTAGAGGCCTTCGGCGAGGAGCCGGCCGTCTGCGCAGAGGCGGAACCAGCGGGCCCCGTAGCGGCTGTGCGGGCCGAGCGCGACATGGAGACGTCCGAAGGGCGAGGCGGTTCGGGCGAGCGCGGCGAGGGGATGGTCCGGCTCCCGTTCGAGAGGATGCCACAGGGCAGAACTCGACATAACGACGCTCCCGATGCGGACTCCGCGCGCAGTCTAGCAGCCGGCTCGCGTTGACCGTGAGCGCGGCTGTCGCCAGAATGGGAAATCGGGAGGCGCTATAGTGAGCGATCGACGGTTGTCCATCTCTATCGAGTACTGCGTTCCTTGAAACTACCTGCTTCGGGCCACCTGGACGGCGGCCGAGCTTCTCCAGACGTTCACTGACAGCATCGGTGAAGTCCGCCTGATCCCCGGCGCGAAGGGCCGGTTCGAGGTCACCATCGACGGCGAGCTCGTGTACTCCAAGGCGCAGACAGGCGTCTTCCCCGACGTCGCGTTTCTCAAGGACGAGGTCCGCAAGCGGCTCTCGTGACGGGCAGGTAGGCGACAGAAGCTGTCGCGACGACTTCATAGACTGGCGCTCGAGCTCGAAACGAAAGGAGCGGCCGGTCGTGCTGGTCGAACTGGATCCCGTCGAAGACGCCGACGTGCTGGAAACCTTGCGCTCGCGCGGTCGGACGGCGCCTGCGAGGCGCTGGAGCGATGAGCTGTCGCGCGGGATGACGCTGCGCACCGCGTTCTGGGCCTGGCTCGCGTACTTCACCGTCCGACATCCGTCCTGGCCGCTCTGGGCGCTTCTGTGGGCGGTCACCCTGGCCCTCGCGGCGGCGTTCAGTCTGACCATCCCCCAACAGCCGTAACGCGGTGCGGCCTGGATCGCACTAGAGCCGTTATGTAGGGTTCGAACCCCGTTCACGCCGACGTGGCGCGGCCCGCCCCGAACGGCCGACATCTGCGGTTCTTCTCCGTTTCGGCCGATAGTGTTTTAGGAAGGGTCCCGCGGTCCCGCCGGTGGCGGGACGTTCGATGTCCGTGCGCAGGACCCGCGATGTGGGCGATGGCCGAGACTCGCGACTACGACTCGAGCGAATTCGACGCGCTGCGGCCGCCGCACCGGACCACGGCCGGGGAGCGCACCCTGCTCCGCGTGCGGATCGCCGGCGCCATCCTCATCGCGTCCATCATCGCGTGGACCCTCTGGGGCGACCGTGTGGCGAACGATGGCGTTCACCGGATCGTCCAGGCCGTGAGCGTGCTCATCGGCGGCAGCCTCGCCTATGTGCTGAGCGCCATCGCCCGGAACCGGATGGTCGAGGTCGAGCGGGCCTACTCCGCCCATCTCGAGGCGTTGAGCCTGCGGCTGCGCGGCATGGCGTTTCGCGACTCGCTGACTGGCCTGTATACGCACCGATACTTTTATGATCAGCTCGTCCACGAGGTCGAGCGCTCGCTGCGCTACGGGCACCCGCTCTCACTCCTGATGATCGACCTCGATCGCTTCAAAGAGCTCAACGACACCTACGGGCATCTCATGGGCGACAAGCTTTTGAAGCTGGTCGCCGACACCATCACGAGCTGCGTGCGCGGTTCCGACATCGTGGGACGGTACGGCGGCGACGAGTTCGTGGTGATTCTCCCCGACACGAAGGCGCACGAGGCACGCGCGGTGGCGGAGAAGCTGCGCGCCGCCGTTCGCGGGCACCAGGCCTGGGACCTCGCGCCCGACCGCCTCGGCCTGTCCATCTCCGTGGGCGTGGCGAGCTGTCCCGATGACGCCCGCAGCGTCAACGAACTGCTTCAGGTGGCCGACCGCCGTCTGTACGCCCAGAAGCCTCGCAGAGGGCGCCAGCGCGTTCCGGCATGACCCGTCGCGCCGGCGCGCTTCTGGCCCCCCTTCGCGAACGGATGTTAGACTTGGCCGGACGCGCCGTCGAGCGTTGCGCGTCCTCGAGGAGCCTGCACGCACGATGTTGAATGCCGCCCGTTGGACCGTCTATTCGTTGCTCGGGGTCGCCCTGCTGGCCCTTGCGTTCACCGTAGGCTACGTGGTGGGGGGCGGCGACGAGGGGTCGCCCTCTGCTCCCCCTTCGTCAGCGACGGAGGATGGCGAGATCGACTTCCGCGCGCTCAACGAAATTCTCGCCATCCTGCGCCGTGATTACATCGACCCGGACCTCATCGACCCCGAGACCATGTATCAGGGCGCCATCAACGGGCTGCTGGAGTCGGTGAAGGACACCGGCACGTTTTATGTCGACCCGCGTACGTACAGGACGACGGTCGGGCCCGAGGGCACCTTCGACGGCATCGGCGCCACCGTCGCGGAGCAGAACGGCGAGATCGTCATCGTCGCGCCCATCGAAGGAACCCCGGCCGAGCGTGCGGGCCTGCAGCGCGGCGACGTCATCCTCGAGGTCGACGGCGAGTCGACCAAAGGCTGGACGGTCGAAGAGGCCGTGCTGCGCATCCGCGGACAGCGTGGGACCGTCGTCACCCTGAAAATCCGCCATCCCGACGGCTCGGAAGAGGTGGTGAGCATCGAGCGAGCCGAAATCAAGGTTCAGTCGGTCAGCACGATCCCGCCGGGGGGCGAGCTGAAGAACGCGGCTGGACAGACGGTCACGGACATCGGGTACATCCAGATTCGAGAATTCAACCGCCCCACCGAGGGCGAGGTCGAACGCGCCATCCAGGAGCTCCGCGACGCCGGCGCCCGAGGGATCATCCTCGACCTGCGGAACAACCCCGGCGGCCTGCTGGAGACCACCGTGAACATCGCGGACATGTTCCTCGACAGCGGCGCCATCCTGTACGAGGAGCACAAGGACGGGACCGAGCAGGTCTACCAGGCGCGCGAAGGCGGCCCCGCGACGGATCTCCCGGTCGTGATCCTCATCAATCAGTTCAGCGCCTCCGGGAGCGAGGTGCTGGCCGCGGCGCTTCGCGACAACGGCCGGGCGACCATCGTTGGCGAAAAGTCCTTCGGCAAGGGCACCGTCAACGTCCCGCGGGAGCTCTCCGATGGCGGCGCCCTGTTCGTCACCATCGCCCGATGGCTCACGCCCAAGCGCGTGCAGATCGATGGCGTCGGCATCACGCCCGACGTTCAGGTGACGCCGTCCGACGAGGACATCGACCTCCGGCGCGACGCGCAGCTCCTTCGGGCCATCGACCTGCTCGAAGGGATGGTACGCGCGGGCGTCGCCTCGCCCGCCCGGTAGGCCCGCTCGAGGCCGCCATGGCGATCACCCCCGTTGTCCAGAATCGGAAGGCGCTGCACGACTATGAGGTCCTGCGGCGCATCGAGGCTGGCATCGCGCTCACCGGCTCCGAGATCAAGTCGATCCGAGCCGGAAAGGTCCACATCCGCGAGGCGTACGTGCGCCCTCAGAACGGCGAGTTGTGGCTGGTCGGGGCCCACATCGCCGAATACGCGCCCGCCGCCCACTTCGGCCACGAACCCACGCGGCCCCGTCGTCTGCTGCTGCACAAGCGGGAGATCCGCGAGCTCACGCGAGCGGTCGCCGAGCGCGGGCTCACCCTCGTGCCACTGAGCCTGTACCTGAAGGACGGCAAGGCGAAGGTGGA
>DATLZC010000310.1:0-10953 GCA_035574215.1 Dehalococcoidia bacterium
GCACATTCGCCTGACGGGCGTGTTCCCGCCGCGTCCGTAACGTCGCCGCGCGTCCAGGTCCCACCGGTCACGAAGGGGGCGCCGCGCCCCTTTCGTCGCTTACCGGCCAGCGAGCGGAGGAGCGTACACCCAGCGATGGCAAGCAAAGAACGCGCGGCGGGCAAGATCGAGCGGCAGCGGGCGGTCCCCAGGACCGGACCCCGCGTCGACCCGGAGCGCCTCAACTACTACCTCCTCGTCGGAGGCGTGGGCGCGGTCATCGCCCTCGTGATCCTCCTGCTCGCCTTCGGCTACTACCAGACGCAGATCGCGCCGGGCCACAAGGTCGTCCTCGAAGTCGAGGGCACGAAGATCACCCGCGACCATCTCTCGCGGCGCATCCGCATGCTCGTGAACCAGAATCCATCGGTCGCGTTCCAGCGCGGCTCGACGGCGCTCGATATCGCCAACGTCGCCTACGACGAGCTGCTGCGCGACGCCCTCGTCATCCACGGCGCCGCGCGCGACTACGGCGTCTACGTCGCCGACGCCGAGATCGACGACCGCGTGCGCATCCAGCAGAGCGTGCCGTCCAACGCCGACGCCCGCACCTTCGCCGCAGCGTACCGCCGGGCCGTGGAAGCCACGGGCCTCACCCCGAGCGAGTTCCGGTTCATGACCCGCGCCGATATCGCGGAGCAGCGGGTACGCGACGAGCTCCAGAAGCAGGTTCCCGCTTCCGCGCTCCAGGCCAATTTCCGCCTCCTCCGTTACGGAACGGAGGACGAAGCGAAGAAGGCCGCCGAGCGCATCCGGAACGGCGAGGACATCGTCGCCGTCGCCAAGGAGCTGTTCGCGGAGGACACGGACCCGAGCGTCATCCAGAACAGCATCGAGACCGGCTGGGTCACGAAGGATCAGGTCCCGGCCGAGGCCCGCGACATCATCTTCGACATGTCCTTCGGGCAGGTGAGCGACCCGATTTCGCTGCAGAACGGCGCGGTGTACGCGGTGTACCAGCTCATCGGCAAAGAGGAGAACCGCCCGATCACGGACGAACAGCGGCCACGGGTGGTCGCGGCCATGTTCGACAACTGGATCGCGGGCCTCCGCGAGCAGCTCTCCGTCCGCGAGCGCATCACCGACGAAGATAAAGTGGAAGCCGTGACGAAGGTTCAGGACGACTTCAAGCTGCCGGGATCGCGGCGGCGGCCGCTTCCCGCCGAGCCACAGGCCGTATGAGCGGAGAGCGGCGCTCACAGGTCGGCATCGGCCTCATGGGCCTCGGGGTCGTCGGGAGCGGCGTCGCCCGCATCCTGACGGAGAAGGCGGACGTCTACGCCCGGACCGTGGGCCGCCCCCTGGTCCTGCGGCGCGTCCTCGTGCGCGACCCCGCGAAGGAGCGCGCCTTCGACGTCGACGCCGGCCGCCTCACCACGGACCCCCGCGCCATTCTGGAAGACCCGGAGACGGACATCGTGATCGAGGTCATGGGCGGGGAGACGCCCGCCTTCGAGTACATGCGCGAGGCGCTCACGCGCCGCAAATTCGTCGTCACCGCCAACAAGGAGGTCATGGCCAAGCACGGAGCCGAGCTCCTGTCCCTCGCCCGCGCCCACGGCGTGGACATCCTGTTCGAGGCGAGCGTCGGCGGGGGCATTCCCATCATCGCCCCACTCAAACGCGACCTCCTGGCGAACGAGATTCTCGGGCTACGGGCGATCATCAACGGGACCACGAACTACATCCTCACCGCCATGTCGCGGAAGGGACAGTCCTTCGCCGAGGCGCTCGCCGAAGCCCGCGACCTCGGCTACGCCGAACCCGACGCGACAAACGATATCGAGGGTTTCGACGCCGCCTACAAGCTCGCCATCCTGGCGTCGCTGGCGTTTCACACCGACATCCGGCCCGCCGACGTCTACCGCGAAGGCATCACGCGCCTCACGGCGCGCGACTTCACGTACGCCGCGCAGCTCGGCTACGCCATCAAGCTGCTGGCCATCGCGCGCCGCGTCGACGGCGCGGTCGAGGCGCGAGTCCACCCGGCGCTCGTGCCGCTGGACGAGCCGCTCGCGAAGGTGGACGGCGTGCTCAACGCCGTGCAGGTCGAGGGCGACCTTCTGGGACAGGTGCTGTTCGAGGGCCGCGGAGCCGGCTCGCTTCCGACCACGAGCGCCGTGGTCGCCGACGTGCTCGACGCCGCCATCAGCGTCGTCAGCGGGATTCGCGAGCCGTCGGCCTGGCGCCACGAGGCGCCGACCCGCGTGGTGCCCATGGGCGACGTGGTCACCCGCTACTACTTCCGCATCACGGTGGCCGACCGCCCCGGGGTGCTCGCCCAGATCGCGCGCGTGCTGGGGGACCGGCAGATCAGCATCGCCTCGGTCATCCAGAAGGAGGCCGATGAACGCGCGCAGACCGCCGAGCTGGTGATCATGACCCATCTGGCCCGCGAGGACGCCGTCCAGGACGCACTCCGCCAGCTCGCGACGCTGGAGGTGGTCCCCGGGATCGGCTCGATGATCCGCGTGGAGGGAGCTGTCGAGGGATGACCGAGCGACAGAGCCCCGAGGAGCAGCGCAGCTTCATCACCGAGCGCGAGGCCATCGACTGGCTCCAGGCGGAGCTGCAGGCGGAGCGCGCTCACAGCGCGCGCCTGAGCCAGCAGATGGAGCAGCTGCAGGCGATGGCGCTGGACCTGGCGGAGCAGGTGCGCGCCATCGAAACGCGGCAGCGCGATGTCGCCGCGCAGGCCGCCAGCGCCGCTCTCGTTCAGGACGGCATCATCGCCATCCAGGACACGCTCAACCGCATCCAGGAGGCCCAGACGGCCATCAACGCCCGCATCGACCGCCTCGAGCGAGAGCGCGCCGCCGAGATGGAGCGCCAGCGCGGCAACGTCAACGACCTCTACCACCGCCTCCAGAACCTGGAGCGCGACGTTCAGTCGTGCAACGAGCGCCAGGCCAGCCTCGAGGACTTCTCCCGGCGCTTTCAGGAGACGCTCTCGAAAGAGGAGCTCGCCCTGCGCTCCATCGAGACCCGCGCCGACGCGGCCGAGACGCGCTCCGCCCGCGCGGTGGAGGCGGCGAACCGGATCGAGCAACGCTTCGCGGAGGTCGAGCGTACCCTGGCGGACCTCAAGCGCGAGGATGAGACGCTGAACGAGCGTGTCCGCCTCGCCCAGGAGGTCGCGCACCGTGTGGAAGGACAGCTCGAGGCGTCGAGGGAGGGGTACCGGGACCTCCCGGCGCTTCGCGAACGGATCGAGCTGCTGCGAGCGGAGCGCCAGCGCGTCGAAGATCGGGCGACGAAGCTCGAAGCGGCCGTCTACGAGCTCGAGACGTGGCGGCAGAAGCAAGAGCACATCGCCACGACCCTGGACGCGCGGTCGCAGGCCCTGGACACCCGGCTGTCCGAACTGCGGGAGAAGCTCGACGAATACCGCACGGTGCTGATCAGTCAGCTCCTGAAACTGCACCAGAGCCAGGAGCGGCTGAAGCGGCGCCAGATCGAAGACCTCGAGCGCGAGATCAAAGAGCTGAGGAAGCATGCCGCCAGCCTCAAGGACGAATGACGGCCGGCGCGGCGGCGTCCTCTGGCGATACCGCGACCTCCTGCCCGTCACCGACGCCACGCCGCTCATCACCATCGGGGAAGGCGACACCCCCCTGGTGCGGTCGCGCTCCCTCGAACGCGAGGTCGGCTGCGCCGAGCTCTGGTTCAAGCTCGAATCGTGCAACCCGACGGGCTCGTTCAAAGACCGGGGTATGGTCGTTGCCGTCGCCAAGGCGCTGGAGGAGGGAGCGCGCGCGGTGCTGTGCGCGTCGACCGGGAACACCAGCGCCTCGGCCGCCGCGTTTGCCGCGCACTGCGGGCTCGAGTCCTACGTCATTGTGCCTCACGGCCGCATCGCGCAGGGCAAGCTCGCCCAGGCCGTCATGCACGGGGCGCAGATCATCGCCGTCGAGGGCGGCTTCGACGACGCCCTTCGCCTGGCGCGCGAGATCGTGGCGCGGCACCCCATCGCGCTGGTGAATTCGCTGAACCCGCACCGCATCGAGGGGCAGAAGACCGCGGCGTTCGAGATCTGCGACGCGCTGGGGGACGCCCCGGACGCGCTGGCCATCCCCGTGGGCAACGCGGGCAATATCACGGCGTACTGGCGCGGGTTCGTGGAGTACCACCGCCTGGAGCGCGCGAGCCGCCGCCCGCGCATGCTGGGCTTCCAGGCGGCGGGCGCGGCCCCGCTCGTGCTGGGCCACCCCGTCGAGCGCCCGGAGACGGTGGCGACGGCCATTCGCATCGGGAACCCCGCGAGCTGGAAAGGCGCCATCGCCGCCCGCGACGAATCCGGCGGGTCTATCTCGGCGGTGACGGACGACGAGATCCTCGACGCCTACCGGCGGCTCGCGCGCGAGGAGGGCGTCTTCTGCGAGCCGGCCTCGGCGGCGTGCGTCGCGGGCGTCCTCAAGCTCGCGCGCGAAGGCCACGACTTCCGCGGGCAACGCGTCGTGTGCGTCATCACGGGATCGGGACTCAAAGATCCCGACACCGCCATGGCCCAGCCCTTCACACTGCGCACCGTGCCTCCCGATGTGGCCGCGGTCGAGCGGGAGCTGGGCTGGACCTAGGCGCCGCGACGCCGTCCCCGCGTGCTAGGATCGGGCCGCTGACGTCGAGGAGGTGCATGCGATGCCTTCGGATTGCCTGTTCTGCCGGATGGCGACGGGCGAAACGCCCGTGGAGAAGCTGTACGAAGACGACCTGGTCTTCTCGATTCGCGATATTCACCCTCGCGCGCCCGTGCACGTGATGGTCATCCCGAAGGAGCACATCCCCACGATGCGCGACATCCAGGAGTCGCACGGGCCGCTGCTCGGGCGCCTGTTCGTGGTGGCCTCGAAGGTCGCCGAGCAAGTCGGCGTGGCGGACGAGGGCTACCGCCTCGCGTTCAACGTGGGCGGGAACGCGGGCATGACGATCCCACACGTCCATCTGCATCTGCTGGGCGGGCGCCGTCTGGGCCCTGAGGGCTAGGCGACAGAAGGCGGGCCGCGGTTCTGCTAGACTGGAGTCGGCGCCCTCGAGACAGTGGGAGGGCCCGGAGGAATCGCACACGATGGGTATGCTCAAAACCGTCTTTCTGCTGGCCCTGCTGACGGGCCTCTTCGCCGCCCTGGGCGCGGTGGTCGGCGGCTGGGGCGGGCTCGTGGTGTTCCTCGTGCTCGCAGGCATCATGAACATGGGCGCGTACTGGTTCAGCGACCGGCTCGCCCTGCGCATGGCGGGCGCGAGGGAGGTCTCGCCGTCGGAGGCGCCGCGGCTCCACCGCATCGTGGAGGAAGTGGCGTCGCTGGCCGGCTTGCCGAAGCCGAAGGTGTTCGTGGTCGACCACCCCTCGCCTAACGCCTTCGCCACCGGCCGGAGTCCCAACCACGCCGTCGTCGCCGCCACGACCGGCATCCTGAATCTGCTGGACGACCGCGAACTGCGCGGCGTCATCGGGCACGAGATGGGTCACGTGGGCAACCGCGACATCCTCATCAGCTCCATCGTCGCGACGTTCGCCGGCGCCATCAGCCTCATCGGCAACATGCTCTGGTGGCGGACGATGTTCGGCGGCTTCGGGCGCCGCGACGACAACGGCAGCGGGCTTCTGGCGCTCGTGGGCATGATCCTGATGCCCATCGCGGCGGCGATGATTCAGTTCGCCATCAGCCGCACGCGAGAATTCGAGGCCGACCGCACCGGCGCGCGCATCACCCACGACCCCGAGGCGCTGGCGAGCGCGCTCGAGAAGCTGCACCAGGGCGCGATGCTGCGGCCCATGGAGGTGAACCCGGCGGCGGCGCACCTGTTCATCGTGAACCCGCTGGCGGGGCTGCGCGGCGCGAACCTGAGCAACCTCTTCTCCACGCACCCGCCCATCGAGGAGCGGGTCCGCCGCCTGCGGGAGATGGCGCTCCGCGGCGGATACTGAGGCCGCATTCGCAACGAACGCACGAAGGCCAGGCGCATCGCCTGGCCTTCGTTTTGGCGCCGACGATCGCCTTCAGCCGCCGAAGGCGACCTCGCACGCTTCGTGGCTCCCGAGGTGCTCGTGCGCAAAGGGGCTGACGAGAGCGCCCATCGGGATGCCCAGGGCGTCCGCCAGCGGCTTCACCTCCTCATGAACCACCGCCCTCACCTCGTGCGCGGGGCCGTGCTCCGAGAGGGCGATACCCGGGCAACTGGCGTGTTCGTTCGCCGTCGCGCGGGCGGTCCCGCTCCAGACGACCAACGCCAGCGCCACCGCAATCACCATAACAGTCACACGCGTTGTCATTTGCCGTACCTCACTTTCGGGCTACGTAGTAGTTGTTGAAAATGTCCCCCTCGATCTGCTTCACCTCGACCCGCGTGAACCCCGCCTCGGCGAGCAGCTCCCGGGCTCGCTGCTCGCCCCAGGCGGTGCCGAGCCCTTCGCCTCCGGCCGCGAGCGAGACGGTCATGCAGTGCAGCACTGACACTGCGTAGAGGAACGGCCCGAGCGGGTGATCGAGGTTTTCCTCGAGACGGCTCGAAGCGGCGATATCCCCCATGAGAAAGACGCCGCCCGGCCGCAGCGCCTCGAAGACGTTCCGCAGCACCTTGCGGGGCTGCGCCTGGTCGTGGACGGTGTCGAACGCGGTGATGAGGCCGTACCGGCCTGGTTCGTTCAACGTCGCCACGTCCTTCACCTCGAAGCGCGCGTTCCTCAGTCCCCACTGGCGGGCCTCCTCACGCCCGGCGGCGATGCCCTCCTCCGAGATGTCGTAGGCCGCGAACCGGCTCTGCGGGAACGCCCTCGCCATGAGGTTCGTCGCGTGGCCCTGGCCGCAGCCGATGTCGAGCGCGTCGATGCCCTGTTCCAACCGTTCGACGAGCCCGTCCACCAGCGGCAGGATGACCTGGATGAGCGCGGCGTCGAACACGCGCGCGCTCTCTTCCGCCTGGAGGCGCTGGAAACCGGGGTAGGCGGAGTAGGGCACGCCGCCGCCGTTGCGGAAGCAGTCAGTCACCTTCTGCTCGATCTCGCCCACCAGGGCGATGTACTGCGTGAAGAAGGCCATGTTGTCGGGTCCGGCGGCGCGCGTCAGGAACGCGGCGTGCTCGGGCGGGAGCCGGTAGGTGCCTGCCGCGGGGTCGTACTCCACGACGCGGCTCGTGACCATCGCCCCGAGCCACTCCCGCACGTAGCGTTCGTCGAGCCCGGCGGCCCGGGCGATGGCCTCGCTCGTCGAGGGCGGCAAAGTGGCCATCGTGTCGAACAGTCCCGTCTGATGCCCGATGCTGAAGAGCGGCGCCGTGAACGCGTGGTTCAGGAGCTGCATCATCTGCCCGGCGAACGCTCCGGCGCGCTCCTGGTCGATCTGTTGGGTGGTCATGCCTTCTCCTCCATTCGCTCGCGCGGCTCGGCTTTCGGCGCTTCGGCGGCGATGCGCGCGAACACCGCCGCGTCCCATTCGCCCGTGCACTGAACGAAGTGTTCGATGACCTTCCCGTCGCGCAGGGAGAAGACGTCCGTCTGGCGGAAGCCGACGCGCCTCGGGCCTCCGTTCTCCGACGTCTGGACGCCGTGCCCCTCCCACACGACGGCGATGAACGCGCCTGCGTCGAACTCGCGCGCCTCGGCGACCCGGATCCCGCCGACGAAGGCCTGCGCCGCCTCCTGGAACCAGCCCAGGACCGCGTCCACGCCCCGGAGGGAGAAGCGCCATTGAGGAACCGTTGCGTCCAGGCGCGCATCGGGCGCGTACCACGCCCGCAATGCCTTCCAATCGCCGTTCGCGACGCACCCCAGGTACGTTTCGACGAGGGGCGACGCGACGGCGACTCCACCGGATGCCATGATGCGTACCTCCTTCTTCGCTCCTGGATGTTCGCCGGGGCCCGCCGGGTGTCAGGCGAGAACGCCTGCGTCCAGCGAGCCGCCGGACGCCCAGGAGCGTACCGCCGGAGGACGGCGGCGCCATCCGCGCCCGCACGCAATTCGCCGCGGGCGGTTCGGCGGCCCACACGTAGTCCACCGTCAGCCGACAGACGCGATCAGGAGGGAACGATGCCGTGGCGCAAGGCGAAGGCGACGGCCGCGGCTCGCGCGGTGGGTCCGGTCACCCCGAGCTTGGCGTAGATGTTCGAGATGTGGCGCTCGACGGTGCGCACGCTGAGGACGAGCTCGTCGGCGATCTCGCGATTCGAGCGGCCGGCGGCGGCGAGAGCGAGAATCTCGGCCTCCCGGGACGTCAGCCCCGCCGCGCCTGTGCCTGTGCCCTCGGGGCCGGCGCCCCCGGCCTCGCGCAGGAGGCGCTCCGCGGACGCGGCCTCATGGGCCGCGCTCAGCCGCCGAAAGACACGGAGCGCCGCCTCCGCTTCCTGCGTCGCCGCCTCGACGCGGCCGAGGCGGAGCAGAGCGCGGGCAAGCCGGATCCGGGCGCGCGCCCCTTCGAACGCGGCGCCCGCCCGCTGGTAGAGGTCGACGGCGTCCTCGAAGCACGCTATAGCGGCCGTGTACGCTCCCCGTGCCGCCTCGAACGCCCCCGCCGCAAGGCTCGCGCTGGCCCGAAGCGGGTCGGTACGCACGCAGTCAGCGATGTCCTGAAGCTCCTGCAGAGCGAGCGCCGCATCCTCGGGACGTCCGGCATCGGCGAGCGCGCGGACCTTCAGTTCGAGCGCAGGGGCGCGCTCGATGCGGTCCTCCGGCGGGATGCGCCGGAGCACGCGCTCCACGAGGTTCTCGGCCGTGGCCACGTCTCCCCGGTCCAACGCCAGCTCGGCGCGGCCGAGCTGCGAGAGGTTGTCGTGTTCGACCTCGCGGAACAGGGCTTCGGCCTCGTCCCAGCGACCCTGCCGCCAGCGGAGTTCGGCGAGCCGCACCTTCGCCTCCACCGCCATCGGGGGGCGAAACGCCAGCAGCTCAACGGTGGACGCCTGGAGCTGGCGTTCCGCCTCCTCCCAGGCGCCGCGCCACATGAGCACGACCGCGTAGTGCGGCCGGCACGCCCCGAACACCTCGGGCCACCCCATCCGCTCCCCCCACGTGCGGACCCGGTCGCACCACTGCGCGGCCCGGTCGAAGTCGCGGACACGGTCGCAGGCGTCCACCAGGTAGCAGAAGACGCTCACCGCGGCGCCCAAATCGGTGACCTCGCCCGCCAGCGCCGCTGCGGCCGCCTCGTCGAGCGACCGCATCCCGTCCGCGACGTGGCCCTCGCAGATCGCCGCCAGCCCCTCGACCGCCAGCGCGACCATCTCGGCGTCGGTGATCCGCAGCTCGCGAGCGATCCGCAGCGCCTCCCGAGCCCGCGCTCGGGCGGCCGCGGCGTCGTTGGCCAGCATGAGACGCTGGTGGGCGTCCCATGTCGCAAGCCAGACTTGCTCCGGGCTGGGATCGAGTCCTTCGAGCAGCCTTCGGGCTCGCTCCATCCACCCGGAGGCCACCGCAGGCTGGCCCCGGAAATCGATGCAGTCATTCGCGAGATTCACGGCGACGCGGGCAGCGGCCTGCCGGTCGCCGCGCTGGAGGTACAGGCGGTAGGCGCGCTCGCGCCCGTCGAACACCTGCGATTCGTCCCCGAGGTACCACGCGGCCTCGGCCAGGCCTTCGAGGGCCTCCGGCGTCTCTTCGAGGGCCGCCGCCCGGGCGAAGTGATCGAGCGCGGCCGCCCAATCGCGGCGGCGGAGCGCATC
This sequence comes from Dehalococcoidia bacterium, assembly GCA_035574215.1. GTDB lineage: Bacteria > Chloroflexota > Dehalococcoidia > DSTF01 > JACRBR01 > DATLZC01. The sequence continues at coordinate 9,694 of DATLZC010000310.1, forward strand.
GCGGCCGGCCGCGAGCGCGTCGGAGGGTGGCTCGACTCGTCCGGATGCGGACATGGGCGGCTCCGCCTTTGCGGCAAGCGTACCGCCGCGGAAGCGGCGCCGACAAGCCGGACGACCGGCCCAGGCGGCTACACGAGGGGGGTTCCCGGCTCGAGCCCGAAGAGCACGCGGCCGGCCGTTTCCCAGCGTCCGTCCTGCACCCCCAGGTGCTGGGCGGCGGTGTGCACGTCCCGCCAGCAGCGCTCGAGCGCCGAGGACTGGAAGATCGCGCTCGTCCCCGCGAGCCGGTACAGGAGGTCCGCCGCCGCCACGCTGTTCTCGGCCGCCGTCAGCGACGCGATGCGAACCGACGACAGCGCCTCCACGGTCGGCTCTCGGCCCTCGAGCACTGCGCCCCAGAGCGCCTGGACCTCCTCATACCAGTAGCATCGCGCCGACCGCACCAGCGCCTCGGCTCGCGCCAGACCGACCTGGGCCTGCACCGTCTCGCACAATCTGGGAGGCCCGAAGGAGACCGGCTTCGTGAGCGCCAGCTCGCGGAACTCCTCGATCGCCCGCCGCGCCAGGCCGAGGCAGACCGGCGGCGACTGCGCCAGGTGGAGCAGCGGGAACAGGGGTATCCTGGCCAGCAGGCAGTCTCGCACCGGCCGCGGGCCGGCCGGCAGCGCCACGGCGCCCGTCATCTCGTCAGGCACGAAGACGTCCTCGACGTAGAGGTCCTGGGTCCCCGTGGCGCGCAGGCCGGTGACGTGCCAGGTGTCGATGATCTGCGCCTCCGACGGCCGGATGAAAAAGAACACGAGCTCAGGTTGGCCCTGTTCGTCCAGCACAGGCGCCTCGCCGTCGAAGATGGGCGCGGGCGAGCCGATCCAGTCGGCGTTGGGGGCGCCGCTGTTGTAGGACCACCGCCCGCTGAGACGGTAGCCGCCCGGTACGCGACGGGCACGCACGCCGAGCGCCGGGGCGCCAGCGATGAGCGCTGCGCCCGAATCGAGCACGCGGGCGGCCGCCGGGCCTTCCAGCACGGAGGTGAAGTAGCCGTTGGCGATCCCGAGCGCCACCGTCCAGCCCGTCGAGCCGTCGTGGCGGGAGACCTCCTCGACCACGCGCAGGGCGTCGGGCAGCGGCAGCTCCAGCCCGCCGAACTCCCGGGGCGTGTAGATGGAGAAGAGGCCCGCCTCCTTGAGCCGGGACATCAGGGCGTCGGGGAGCCGGCGCTCCGCCTCCGCCTGCGCCGCCATCCCGCGGATGTCGTCCGCG
>DATLZC010000311.1:0-2134 GCA_035574215.1 Dehalococcoidia bacterium
GCCGGCGACGTTCGTCGCGGGGGCCGCCGTCATGGCGCCATGCGCTCCACGGAGCCCTCCACGTCGGGCCCGGCCTGTTCGGGGTTCATCTGCGTGGCCACTTCGTCCCTCAGCCGGTCGATGAGCTGGAACACCGGCATCGGCCCGAGGTCGTCTCCCGCTCGCGTCCTGACCGCCACGGCGCCGGCCTCGCGCTCGCGGTCGCCGATGACGAGCATGTACGGCACCTTCTGGAGCTGGGCGTCGCGGATTTTGGCGTTCATGCGCTCGTTCCGCTCGTCCACCTCCACCCGGAAGCCCGCCGCGCGCAGGTCATCGGCCACGGCGCGGGCGTACTCGAGATGCCGGTCGGCGATGGGGATGACAACGGCCTGCACGGGCGCGAGCCAGAGCGGGAAGGCGCCTGCGTACAGCTCGATGAGGTACGCCACCATGCGCTCCATCGTGCTCACGACGCCCCGGTGGATGATGACGGGCCGGCGCTCTTGACCGTCCTCAGCGATGTACTTGAGGTCGAACTTCTCGGGCAGGTGGAAATCGATCTGGATCGTGGAGATGGTCTCCTCGCGGCCCAGGACGTCGCGGACCTGGATGTCGAGCTTGGGGCCGTAAAACGCCGCTTCGCCGGGGGCCTCGGTGAAGGGCAGCCCCAGCGCCTGCATCGCTTCGCGCAGGACGCGCTCGCCCATCTCCCACATCGCGTCGTTCTGGACGTACTTCTCCCGGTCGGCGGGGTCGCGCAGCGAGAGCCGGTACCCGTAGTCCGTGATGCCGAGGGTGGCGTACGCGCGCTCGACCAGCCGCATGACGTTGGTGAACTCCTGCTTCACCTGGTCCGGCGTGCAGAAGATATGCGCGTCGTTCAGCGTCATGGCCCGCACGCGGCTCAGCCCGCCCACGACGCCGGACTTCTCGTAGCGGTACATCGTCCCGAGCTCGGCGATGCGCACCGGCAGGTCGCGATAACTGCGGAGCTTCGAGGCGTAGATCAGGATGTGATGCGGGCAGTTCATGGGCCGCAGCACCATCTGCTCGTGGTCGAGGTCCATCGGCGGGAACATGCTGTCGCGGTAGTGCTCCCAGTGCCCCGAGACCTCGTAGAGCTCGCGCTTGGCGATGTTCGGCGTGTAGACGTGCTGGTACCCGGCCTCGCGCTCCTGTCGCAGGATGTACTCCTCGAGGAGCCGCCGGACCGTGGCCCCTTTGGGGAGCCACAGGGGCAGCCCGGCGCCGATGAGCTCGTTCGTCGTGAAGAGCTCCAGCTCGCGGCCCAGGCGCCGGTGGTCCCGGCGCTCCGCCTCGGCGAGGCGGGCCTCGTAGTCCCGCAGCTCCTCCTCCGTCTCGAACAGGAGCCCGTAGATCCGTTGCAGCATGGGGCGGCGCTCGTCGCCCCGCCAGTAGGCGCCTGCGACGTGGTGGAGCTTGAACGCGCCGATCTGGCCCGTGCGCTCGACGTGCGGGCCCTCGCAGAGGTCGACAAAGTCGCCATGGCGGTAAATCGAGACCGTCGGCGCGTCGATGCCGTCGATGATCTCGAGCTTATAGGGCTGGTCGGCGAAGAACCGCTTCGCTTCCTCCTTCGTCATCTCCCCGCGGATGAACTCGTAGTTGGCGTCGATGCTGCGGCGCATCCGCCGTTCGATGGCGTCGAGATCCTCTGGGGTCAGCGAACGGGGAAGGTCGAAGTCGTAGTAGAAGCCGTTGTCGATGGCCGGGCCGATGGCGAACTTGGCGCCGGGAAACAGCTCGAGGACGGCTTCGGCCATGACGTGGGCCGCGGAATGGCGCATGCGGAGCAACCGCTCTTCCTTCGGCAGATCGGCGAGCGCGGGCATCTGACCCTCCAGAAATGCGAACGCGCTTCCCATCCCGAGGGACGGGAAGCGCCCGTGGTTCCACCCTGCTTCTCCGCAGCCGCGGACACGTGCGGCGGCGGACTCGTTCCGGCCGATAACGGGGCCTTCCGTGGCTGTCTACTGGCCCGCTACGAGGCGAGCGTTCGGAGCCAGGCTCGCAGGTGGTCTTCACGGCGTCTGCGCCGGCCCGCTCCCAGCGCCGTCCTCGCGGACGGGCGGGCCTCTCTGGGGCGCCCGAGCGCCGCTACTCGTCCTGGTCGTCGCCGTTTCCGGCCCCG
>DATLZC010000312.1:0-2939 GCA_035574215.1 Dehalococcoidia bacterium
CGGGCCGCGACCCGCCCCGTCCGCGCCAGCTCCAGCCCGCGGCGGTCGGACGGCGTGTTGAGAAACAACCACGTGTCGTCCGCACCGTCCCCTCTAACGGGCAGAGCGAGGAGGACGCCCAGCTCCACTGCTGCGTCGACCCCCCGACGTAGAGCCTGGACGGCCTCCGATGCCAGATGTTCCTCCGTGGCCTCACCCCCTTTCGCGGCCGGCGTCCCTTCTGGAGAAGGGCGCGGGGGCGCCGTTCCGCCCGTCGAACGTTTCGCGCGCGGGCCTGTCTCCAGGCCCGTGAGCAACGCCATCAGCGGGGCCTCTCCGGCGAGCTCCCGGAGCGACACCCAGCGAGGAAACCCCTTCTTGCGATGCAGCGCGTAAAAGACATACGTCGTCACCGCCAGCGCCGCCGGGTCCGTCAGCAGCGGCATGACCCGGCTGAAGAAGAGCGACGGCACGGGCGTCGCGCGTGCGCCTGCGGGGAACCCCTCGAAGGGACGCCCGTCCCCGCGCGCCGCCCGGCCGGTCACAAGGCCTCCTCCTCGTCGCGCACGAGCAGGTCCTCGAATCGCGAGAGATGGTTCCGGAAGCGCAGGTGGACCGTGCCCGTGGGGCCGTTGCGGTGCTTTGCGACGATGATCTGCGCGATCCCCGCGGGATACGCCTCCGCCGGAAGGTCCGGATGCTGCGCCTCCCACTCCTCTCGCTGGAGGTACACCTCCTCGCGGTAGATGAACATCACGATGTCCGCGTCCTGCTCGATGCTGCCGCTCTCCCGCAGGTCGCTCAGCATGGGCACATGCGGATGCCGCTGTTCCGGCGCGCGCGAAAGCTGCGACGCCGCGATCACCGGCACGTCGAGCTCCCGCGCCAGCGCCTTGAGCGACCGCGAGATGTGGCTGACCTCCTGGACGCGGTTGTTCTCGCCGCCGGAACCCCGGATGAGCTGCAGGTAGTCCACGATGACGAGGTCGAGCGAGCCCTTCTCGCGCTTGAGGCGGTCGGCCTTGGCGTGGATCTGCTCGACCCGCTGGACAGCGGTGTCGTCGATGTAGATTTCGGCGTCGGCCAGCACGCCCATGGCGTGCATGATCCGCCGCTCCTCGGCCTCCGTGTGCTCCCCGAGCCGGACGCGCGTGAGGTCGACGCCCGATTCGCCGGCCAGCAGGCGCTGCGCGAGTTGCTCGCCCGACATCTCGAGCGAAAACACCGCGACGCGAGCGTTTTGCCCGATGGCCGCGTTCCGGGCGATGTTCATCGCCAGCGTCGACTTCCCGATGCCGGGCCGCGCGGCGATGATGATGAGGTCGGACCGCTTGAGGCCGCCCAGCAGCGTGTCCAGGTCGACGAAGCCCGTGCGCACGCTCCCGACGATGCTCGCGCCGAGGCTCTCGATGCCGGGCGTCTCCCAGTACTCCTCGAGGAGCGTGCGGATGTGCCGGAAGTCGCCGGTGCGCTCGCCCGCCTGAATCTCGAAGATGAGGTTCGCGGCCCGCGACAGCGTCTCGTCGAGATTGGGGCCGCCACGGTACGCCATCTGGGCGATCTTTCCCGCGGCCGCGATGAGCCGCCGGTACTGAGCGTCGCGGCGGACGATGTTAGCGTAGTGCTCGACCCCCACCGGGGTGGGAAGCTCGGCGACGATGCGGCCCAGGTACGCGATGCCCCCGGCCTGCTCGAGCAGATTCATCCGGGCGAGCTCGTGCGCCACCGTCACCTGGTTGATGGCCTCGCCCCGCTCGTACAGCGCCAGGCAGGCCTGGTAACACCACTGGTTCTGGGGACGGAAGAAGTCGTCCGGCCGCACGATGGTGGCGACGCGGGCGACGGCGTCCTCGTCGACGAGGAGCGACGCGATGACCGCCTGTTCGGCCTCGGCGTCGAACGGCGGCAGGGGTTCGCCTGCGCCAGTCGCTGGAGCGAGAGGTTCAGCCACCATGGAGCACGCTCGAACGGAGCTCGCGCGCTACGTCGCGGGCGCGCGGCGTCACAGGAGGGCGAGCTGCCCGACCTGCTGGGTTTCGATTTCCCGAAGCCGGCTCGCCAGCCGTTCGAGCTCTTCGAGGGCGTCGGGGTTGCCGACGTTCAGCTCCGGCTCCGCCGGCGCTTCGCCTTCGGCTTCAGCTTCGAGGCCGAGCTCGCGAGCGAGACGCAGGTAGCGGGCTCGCAGCCACTCGTATTCCCTGCTGAGTTCGACGAACGAGCTGCCGGCGCTGGTCACGGGGCTCCCTCCCAGGCTCAAAGGGCTAGGATGACGCTTCGGACTCGCCCTCCGCCGCTTCCGGCTCGCCTCCGGCCTCGGCCTTCGCCGGGGCGCGCTCACCGCCCTCCCCGACGACCTCGACGGTGAGGTCGACGGAGACGTTCCGGGTCAGCCGGTACGTCACCGTGTAGGTCCCGAGCTCCTTGATAGGCTCGGCGAGGAGGATCTGGTGCCGGTCCACCTCGGCGCCCGCGACCTTCGCCGCCGCCTCGGCGATATCGGCGGCGGTGACGGAGCCGTACAGCTTGCCCTGCTCGCCGGCGCGCGCGCTGATGGTCAGCGTGACGCCCTCGAGCTTGGCGGCGACGTTCCTGGCTTCGGCGTCCAGAGCGGCCTGCCGCTTGGCTTCGCGCTCGGCCCTGGCCTGGGCTCGCCGGATGACGTCGGGCGTGGCGGGCGCGGCGAGGCCTCGCGGCAAGAGGTAGTTGCGGGCGAACCCGTTCTTCACCTCCTTGATCTCGCCGATACGGGCCGTCCCCTCGACGTCCTGGAGGAACACCACTTTCATGTCGGTCACCTCACACAAACGGAGACGGCGGCCCGGCCGCCGTCCCGGAGTTTCGCCTCCCCAGTGTGCCGCATCAAGGGGTTTTACGTCGAGTGCCGGACCCTTTTGTCCACTTCTCGAAACGCTAACCCGGCGCCTGTGGAGACGGCCTCCTGCGGCGACCACCGGGCCGAT
>DATLZC010000313.1:0-7075 GCA_035574215.1 Dehalococcoidia bacterium
GCGGAGGGCGCCCGATTGCCGCACCACCGGGTCCTGGATCGCCTGGGGAATGGTGTTCACCGGCGCCCACCACACGTTCTCGCGGTCGAAGATCTCTCCCCACTCCGCCAGCGTCTTCGTGGCGAAGACCTTGTCGAGCTCGGCGACCAGCTCGGGCGCGTGTTCGCGACGGGCCGTGATGTCGCGGAAGCGCTCGTCCTGCGCCAAGTCGGGCCGCTCGATGGCGCGGATGAGGTCGGGCCAGTGCCGGTCGGCCTGCAGCAACAGCAGCCAGAACCAGCGGCCGTCCTTCGCCCGGTAACAGTCGATGATCGGGTTGACCGCGTGATACCGGTCGTAGGTGTTCACGTCGGCGCCCAGACGGAGCGCCAGCGAGAAATCCCACGCCATCATGTACACGCCGGTGCGGATCAGCGACGCGGCCACGCGCTGCCCCTGCCCGGTTCGCTCACGGTGGAACAGCGCCGCTGCGATCGCGCCCGCGGCGCCGAGGCCCGTCATGTGGTCGCCCATGCCGCCGCGCTGCTGCGGGATATCGTGGCCGGGCGCCGTGAGACTCATCGCCACACCGGACCGCGCCCAGAAGGCGCCGATGTCGTAGGCGGCGCGGTCGCGTTCGTCGCTCTCCGGACCGTACCCGGTGATCTGGCAGTACACGATGCGCGGGTTGAACGCGCGCACGTCGTCGTACCCGAGGCCGAAGCTCTCGACCGCGCGCGGCCGCATGTTCGTGACGAACACGTCGGCTCGCTCGACCAGCGCGCGGGCGATGTCCCGGCCCTCCTCCGTGTCCAGGTTCAAGGCGACGCTGCGCTTCCCCCGGTTGTCCACTTCGAACGGCGGATTCACCGGAATCATGGCGCCGAGCGCCGACGCGAACAGCCCGCGAAACGGGTCGCCCGTGGGCGGCTCGATCTTGATGACCTCGGCGCCCCAGTCGCACAGGATCGCGGCGCACGAGGGCCCTGCGACCCACACCCCCATCTCGACGACACGGATGCCTTCCAGCGGTCCGGCCACAGTCGTTCCTCCTCCGAGTCGGCTCTGCGATGCAGAGGATTATACCCGCGGCCGGGATGGAAGTGCCCGAAACGCCGCACGCGCGGCTCACGAACACGCTGACGGCCAGGGGGCCAGGTGGACCACGCCCAACGCCGCATGCTTCACGACGTGGCCGCCCGCCACCGCGTCAGAGATTGCCCCGCACGACCCTGAACACGACGCCGGGACGCATCACCGAGGCCGGCGGAGCCTGGAGCATCGCGACCCGGTGGAAGGCGAGGGCAACGACGGGATCCCGCCGCGCCGCGACGTGCAAGCGGCTCATGTACCAGTTGACGAATCCCATGCCGACCGTGCGCTTCCCTTCGGCCTCGGGCCGGCGCAGGTCGCCGCTGGCCACGATCTGCCAGGGGTTGTCGACGGTCCTCGCAGCGCGAGAAAGGAAGCGACGCCACAGGCCTGGGAGGCCTTCACGCAATGACCGCTGCAGGTCCGCCGCCTCCAGTGCGGCCACGGACATCCCCTGGCCGTAGATCGGGTTGAAGCTGCAGATGGCATCACCGAAGACGAGAAAGCCCTCCGGAACGCGCGTCAGTCTCTCGTACCGGTGTCGAACGCTCGCGGGGAACCGGTAGGGGATGAAATCGGAAAGGGGCTCGTTTCTGCTCACGATTTCGTAGATGTCGGGGGCCGGCAAGCTTCGGGCGGCGGCCAGAAACGGCTCCTCCTCCATTGGCGGGTAGTTGCCGCCATACCCTGCCAGCGTCACCGTCCAGCGCTCGCCCTCCTGCGCCAGCATCACACCGCCGAAGCTGCCCTCCCCCGGCGCGGAATTGGTGATCACGACCTTCGTCCCGCCCAGGTCATCCGGGCCCCGGCGATAGAGGCGCGTCACGTACCCCACGTCGACCGTAATGCGCTCCTCTTGCGGGGGTTCGTACCCCTGCTCGGCCAGCCACTGCGGCGCGCGCGATGCGCGCCCGGAGGCATCGACGACCAGGTCTGCCTCGACGACCTCTGCGGCGCTGCCAGGCGCGCGTCGAAGGATGCGCAGGCCGATCACGGACGTCCCGCGCTCCGACATCGCCAGGCCCAGCGCGTCGCAGCGCTCGATCACGGCCACGTTGGGAAGCGCTCGCAGACGCTGCCGAACGTAGCCTTCTAGGAGCGGGCGGCTCACCATGAGCGCCGAGTTCTCCTCATCGTCGATAGTGAACCGGCAGTGATAGCCCCCGCCGTCGTACCACCGAAGGTCCGTCGTGTACGCGCGGGGAGCTCCCATGCTCACGAGATCCTCGGTGAGGCCGGGGAACAATCCTTCGAGGACGTCGCGCCCACTGGACAGCAGGGCATGCGTATGTCTGCCCTGAGGCACCCCCTTGCGATGCTCCCCGGGCTCAGGCAGCGTGTCGCGCTCGACGATGGTGACACGCTCGAAGAAGTCAGCGAGCGCACGGGCGGCGAGCATGCCACCCATGCTGGCCCCGATCACGACCGCGTGGCGGGCGACGGGCGAATTCGGAAAAGTCACGGCCACTCCTCCTCGGCGGGCGCGCTCGACGCTGCGCCCGGCAATCTGTGCGATCAGCGCGAACGGAAGGGCGCCGCGGGCGCCGGGCCTTCCCGGCGCTCGCGTCAGGCGACGCCGATGTGTTCGCGCAGGAACGGAATCATCTGCTGCGCCACACTCTCCGGATCGTCGATGAACGGCCAGTGGCCGCTTTTCTCGAGAACCACCACCCTCGCGCTGGGGAAGAACTGGCGTTGCTGTTCGGCGTAGCGCACTGGAACGTAAGGGTCGGCGGCCCCCCAGATCACGAGCGCGGGCACGTCCAACTCCCGAAAGAGCGGCCCCAGTCGTTCGGCCATCGCACCGGGATGATGGGTGGCTCTGTACAGGCGGAGGATGGCCCGCTTCGTGCCGCGGTCCATGTCGCGATACATGCGGTCGACGAAGGCACCGGGCAGGCCGCGCGGATTCCCGTGCCGAAGACCGAGCCCGAACAGGAAGCGCGTCATCGTGGCCTGGAAGAGCTCTCCGAGGATGGGTGTGCGCCAGATGCGCGCCACGTAGTGCCACCGGTAGCCCGGCATGAGGCCGATGTTCACCAGCGTCACGCTCCCCAGGCGCTCGGGGTGGGCGGGGGCCCAGGCGAGTCCCCACGGCCCGCCGAAGTCGTGCAGCACCAGGTGCGCCCGCTCGACGCCGAGATGCTCCATCACGCCGTCGAGGTGCCCGGCGTACCCCTGCACGGTGTAGTCGAAGTCCTTCGGACGGTCGGCCTTCCCGTAGCCCGGCATATCGGGAGCCACGCAGCGGGCGAACGCTCCCACCCGGGTCAGGAGCTCGCGCCAGTCTTCGGACGAGCCGGGGTTCCCGTGCACGAAAACCACGGCTTCCGAGGCGTGCCGGGGGCCGCTTTCGAGATACGGCGAGCGCACGCCGCGGAAGACGGCCTGTCCACGACGGACAGACACGGCCTCATCGGATGCGGGATCCCGGGTTTGAAGCGGCGATGCGGTGCGGGCCATCGCTGCGCCTCCTTCCGGGCGCAGGATGCCTTCGCTCGAGGATCCGTTCCCAGACCGAACGCCGATCAGGTTTTGTCCAGTTGTTGCTCACTCTGTGGACAGGGCCTGCGGCCGCGGCTTCAGCCGCCGCCCGGACCGTACACCTCGCGCCGCCAGAGCCAGTCGGTAGCGCGCTCCAAACCTGCGCTCAAATGCCGCCGGTAGGTGCTGAACGGCACATCGAGCGCCTCCGCGGCCGCCTCCTGCGTCGGTGCGGGCTCGATGTAGGTGTGCCACAGCGCGCGATACAGCTTCTGGTCGCGCGGGTGACCACTCAACGATTCCACGGCCTCTCGCAGCAATGCCCGCAACGTCTCCTCAGGACTCGCAGACTCCGCCTGTTGCGCGACCAATCGCGACCGCAGCAGAGGACTGGAACCCAGCGCATCCGGCCGCGTGAAGTCCCGGTAGGCCCGCCGGACGGCGTCCCGAAACTCCGGCTCCGACAGCACGTCGAAGACATCGGCTTCGCCCCTCGGGACCCGCAGGTCTTCGCCGCCGCCGTGGTATCGCCTTCCGGTGGCCGCCCACCACGCCGCCGGGGGCTCCGAGCGCCAGTCATGGCCGACCATGCCGTAGCGATGTCCTCCGAGCGAGAATTCCGCTTCCCGGGACCGTTCGAATCCGATGAACGCGAAGTGCGGGAGCCAGAAGTCGATATCTCGCAGCACGACGAAGGACCACGCGAGGCGGGGCGTCGTCATCCACAGAGCGACCGCCGCGGGCGCCGTGGTGTTGTGCGCCGTCGCGCTCTGGTAGTCCTCGCGCATCATCCAGTAACGGTGCACGCTGATTCGCTCGCCCGCCCGCAGCGGGGCGTGGCGCCGCACGTAGTCCTCGATGGCAGCGAACGCTGGATCGAACGATCGCGCATCGGGCGACTCCACCACCAGATGGCACGCGAAGCCCGCCGGCTCCCCTCGCAGGGAGCGGAACACCTGAAACGCCTCCGGCTGCTCGCTGAACCATCGGCTGGCGACCTCGGCCGATTCGGCGCCCTCATGCCGCTCCACCATCGCCACGATCCCGTCGCGATCCTTCGGCTTCGCCGGCTCGACGAACGCCTGCCCCATCGCCTCCCAGTCGTAGAACGGCCCGACCACCGACAGATGCCGCCGGACGTACATCATCCCCCAGAACGCAGCATGCCGCTCGGTTCCGCCGCTGCGCAGAAACCGGTTCGCCTCCAGTCGGGCGATCCGCCGGCTCAGCGTTCGCACCTGCTCGGGGTCCCGCAACCGCAGGTCCTCGTACACGGCGTCGCGAACGATGTCGTGCGGAAAGAGTCCCAGCGGGCCCTCTTCCACGATTGACAGCCCGCGCATCCACTCGAAGAGCTGGCGAGCCACGCCTTCATCTTCGAGATGCAACGCCGCCGCGAGCGTCGCCTCGGTGGTGCGATACGCGACGCTGGCGGCCTCGAGGGCCCGCCGGTGCAGGGTAGACGGCGCAGTCGATACGAATCGCCTTACGAGCGGCCGGAGCAGTTCCGGCCCCGCGCCGACGAGGTTGGCCGCTATTTCTCGTTCCTGCCCGGCCTCCGCTGCCAGCGTGAGCGCGAGTGGGTGACCATGGGTCAGGCGGAAGATGTCGTCGTGCCGCTCACGCGGCACGCCGCGAGCCGTCAACAGGGCACGGCACTCCTCGGGCCGAAGGTTCCGTAGCGAGATCACCCGGCTGAGGTCCGCCCAGCCCGGGTCGCTTCGCCAGGCATCGGACGGCGCGTTTCGGCCGGCGATCACGACGATGGAGTCGGCCGGGAGGAGCGGAAGCAACCGCTCGCGAAGCCACCCATCGAGCGACTCGATATTCTCGAACGTGTCGATCAGGAGGACTGGTCCGGGCGACCCGGCGAGCGCCGCTACGGGGTCCTCTCCTTCACGGATCCCGAGGGCGGCGGAAAGGGCCACCGCGAACCCGTGGGGGCTCGCCTGGATGTCGTGCCCGTCGAGCTGGACGGTCAGCCGCCCGGCCTCCCGAGCGAGGCGCGCGTACTCTCCGAGCAGCGCGGTTTTGCCGATGCCGCCCGGGCCGTACACGAAAAGCACACTGAACGGAGGCTCCTCGCGCAGCGCCTGCCGGAACAGCTCGATCTCGGCGGCGCGACCCACGAATCGCCTTCGTTGCGCCGAGGCGAGCCGTTCTGCGACGCGCCCGCCCGGCGACCGGGTATGCGGCGACCCCGGCATGGCCCCCAATTATACCCCTGTACGGGGTGACCCTTCGGTGTCGAATGCGCGCGCCCGCGCGACCGCCACTGAAGGTCGCCCGCGCGGGGACTACGCCTCGGAGCCGGGCGAGGTGAGCGGCCCGAGGTCGACGCGCTGTGGCTTGCGGTCGAGGACGCCGGGGTCCTGGTCGAACCCGCCGAACATGTCCTTGTGCCGGTAGGCGATGAGGATGTCCATGAGCTCCGACGGCTCGCCGCGCCGGCGCTTCTCCATCTCCGCCTTCAGCGTCTCGAGCGCTGGCCAGACGTCGGGGCCGAAGAGCCACTCGAGGTACTCCTTCGGGATGCGCGGGTTCTCTTCATCGATGTCGCCGTTGGGCAGGAGGCGCGGCGGGGCCAGCGGCGGCACGTAGTAGAGGTTCGGCTCGGTCCCGAACTCCGGGTGCAGCCGGATGGCCACCTTCCATTTCTTGACGAGCTTATACACTGCGCTGTTCTCGTCGTCGAGGTACCCGAAGAAGCGGATGCGGCCGGGGCACTGGCGCATGCAGGCCGGGGGCACCCGCTGCTCGACCCGCGGGAAGCACAGGATGCACTTCTGAGAGATGCGGCGCACCGGATTGAAGTAGATGCGCTTGTACGGGCAAGCCTCGGCGCAGAAGCGGTACCCGTGGCATCGCTCCTCGTCGATGAGCACGATGCCGTTGTCTTCGCGCTTATAGATGGCGCTCCGGGGGCAGGCTTCCAGGCACGCCGGCCGCGTGCAGTGCATGCAGATGCGCGGCAGGTAGAAGAAGTAGGTGTTCGGCCACTCGCCGTCGCCTTCGTCTTCGTCCCAGTTCATGCCCCAGCCGGGGTCGCGGTCTTTCCGGAGGAAGACGTTCGGTCCGCCCTCCCACACCTCCTCGTAGTTGTACGTCCAGGCCACGCCGAAGTCGGCGTCGGTGGGAAGCTGGCTCGGCCTCGCCTTGCCCTCCTCGTCGAAGCCGCCTGCGATCTCCATCCAGTTCCGGGGCGAGCCCGCGCCGGGCAACGTGTTGACCACGTTCCACCACATGTGCTCCATGCCCTCCTGGTCGGTCCAGAGGGTCTTGCACGCGATGGAACACGTCTGGCAGCCCAGACACTTGTTCAGGTCGAACACCATCGCGAGCTGGCGCTTCGGGGTGGGCGCGCGCTCCGCCATCAGAACTCCTTCCGGAAGAACCACCAGGGCCACGAGACCAGCAGGTAGCCGCCGAAGGCCACCGCCAGGGACACCGCCGTCGCCGGGACCTGCGTCAGCTCCCCGCCCAGCGGGAACGGCGCCTGGAGAATCCCCACGTACACCAC
>DATLZC010000314.1:0-2298 GCA_035574215.1 Dehalococcoidia bacterium
CGCACGTGAAGCCGGGCGACGCCGTCATGGTGCACCCGGGGGTGAGCTGCGGGCACTGCCTCGCGTGCCTTCGAGGAGAGGACAACCGCTGTCGAGAGTACCGTCTCCTGGGCCAGGGTCGGGACGGCGGCCTCGCTGAATTCGTAGTCGTGCCGGCGGTCAACGTGTTCCCGAAGCCTGAGCGGCTCTCCTTCGAGGAGGCCGCGTCCATCCCGCTCGTCTTCGTGACGGCGTGGCACATGCTGATGGACCGGGCGAAGCTGCGGCGGGGCGAGGTCGTGCTGGTGAACGGCGCCGGCTCGGGCGTGGGGTCGGCGGCGATCCAGATCGCGCGCCTGCACGGCGCCGGGCGGATCATCGCGACGGCGGGCTCGGCGGCGAAGCTCGAGAAGGCGCGAGAGCTCGGGGCCGACGACGTCATCGATTACACGAAGGCCAAGGTTGACGAGGAGGCGCGGCGGCTCACCGGGGGCCGCGGGGTCGACGTCGTCGTGGAGCACGTCGGGGGAGAGATCTTCGAGGCGTCTGTGCGGGCGCTGGCGCCCGATGGCCGCCTCGTGACGTGCGGCGCCACCGCCGGCCCGAACGCCACGCTGAACGTCACGCGGTTCTTCCTGGCGCACCAGACGATCCTCGGCTCCTTCATGGGGCGCAAGGAAGAGCTCTTGCAGGCGATGCCGTACTTCGAGCGGGGCGAACTCCGTCCGGTGGTCGACCGCGTCTATCCGCTTTCGGAGATCAGAGCCGCGGTCGCGCGGATGCTCAACCGGGAGCAGTTCGGGAAGATCGTCCTCGTGCCGTGACGCGCGTCAGTCGTCCGCAGGAGGCTCGATAGGGGTGGTGACCAGCGCGCGGCCGATCCAGAACGCCACGTAGAGCGCGCCCAGGAACCCGGCGGTGACGGGGATGGCCAGAGCCATGTAGCTCCGCCGGAGCACCCCGCCGAGGAAGACGATGCCCGTGAGCACGCTGAGGACGCAGATGATCATTCCGTACGTGCGGGACCGCTGGGCCATGACGGGGGCTCCTGTCGCCATCGCATTCCGTCCTGCAGGAGTGGGGTCGACGAGCGCGGCTCGCCGGCAGGCAGCGTTATAGCAATCGCTTCCCCGGGTGTCAAACGGACCTCGCCAGTTGACGCGAAGGCTCGGGCGCGCGTATAACGCGGCGCACGCGGGCAGCCCGGCGCCCGCAAGGAGGTCCAGCATGCCCAGAGCCCTGATCACCGGCATCACTGGCCAGGACGGCTCGTATCTTGCGGAGCACCTGCTCGCTCTCGGCTACGAGGTCTACGGCATGATCCGGGGCCAGAACAACCCCAAGCGACAGCAGGTCGAACGGATGCTGCCGGATGTCCGCATCGTCGAGGGGGACCTGCTGGACCAGGCGTCGCTCATTGCGGTCATCCAGAAGGTGCAGCCGGACGAGGTGTACAACCTCGCGGCGATCAGCTTCGTGCCGCTCTCGTGGAATCAGGCTGAGCTCACCGGCGAGATCACCGGCCTCGGCGTCTTGCGGATGCTCGAAGCCATCCGCATCGTGACGGGTGCCACGCCGTCACGGTCCGACGCCGGGCGCGGCATCCGCTTCTACCAGGCGTCGTCC
Source organism: Dehalococcoidia bacterium (assembly GCA_035574215.1). Lineage (GTDB taxonomy): Bacteria > Chloroflexota > Dehalococcoidia > DSTF01 > JACRBR01 > DATLZC01. The sequence continues at coordinate 1,606 of DATLZC010000314.1, forward strand.
AGCGAGATGTTCGGGAAGGTGCGCGAGACGCCGCAGAACGAGCGCACGCCGTTCTACCCGCGCAGTCCGTACGGCGTGGCGAAGGTCTACGGGCACTACATCACGGTGAACTACCGCGAGAGCTACAACCTCTTCGCGTGCAGCGGCATTCTGTTCAACCACGAGTCGCCCCGCCGGGGGCCTGAGTTCGTGACCCGCAAGATCAGCCTCGGCGTGGCGCGCATCAAGCTCGGCAAGCAGAAAGAGCTCGCCATGGGGAACCTCGAGGCCAAGCGCGACTGGGGGTTCGCCGGCGACTACGTCCGCGCGATGCATCTGATGTTGCAGCAGGACGAACCGGACGACTACGTCGTCGGCACCGGCGAGTCGCACTCCGTGCGGGAGTTCATCGAGGCCGCGTTCAGCTATGTCGGGCTCAACTGGCGGGACTACGTGCGTGTGGACCCGCAGTTCCTCCGTCCCGCTGAGGTCGACGTGCTCCGGGCGGACGCGACGAAGGCGCGCGAGAAGCTCGGCTGGAGGCCCAGCGTCAGCTTCCAGGAGCTCGTCGAAATGATGGTGGAGCACGACCTGCGCCAGGAGGGCGCGCGGGGCGAGCTCGCGCTCTAGTCCACGTTGAACCGGGGCTCGCGCTTCTCGATGAAGGCGCGCACCGCCTCCGCATGGGCCGGCCGGCGCCGCAGCTCGCGGATG
>DATLZC010000315.1:0-10909 GCA_035574215.1 Dehalococcoidia bacterium
GAAGCGATGGCGGCGGGCAAGGCGGTCGTCATCTCGCCCGCCGTGAATCTCGCCTCGGAGATCGCGGCGGCCGACGCCGGGCTGGTGCGTCCGCAGACGCCCGACGCCTTCGCGGAGGCGCTTTCGGAGCTTCTTGCCGACCCCGGCCGTCGCGAGGAGCTCGGCCGGAGGGCCCGGGCGTTCGCGCGCCGCTACGATTGGTCCGCGGTCGCGCCCGCGTGGGCGGCGCTGTACGAGCGGGCGCTGGGATTGCCCGAGCTCACTCGCGTGGGGCTGGAAAGCGATGTTCGCGCCGGCTGACCTCATCGCGCTGCTCGCGTGTCCCGCCTGCCGCGAGGGCGGGCTACGCGGCTTCGGGTCGACCGCGGCGTCCTTGGTATGCGATGCCTGCGGGGCGGAGTACGAGGTGCGGGATGGCATCCCGATCTTGCTGCCGCCCGATATGGCCCATGGCGCGGACCACGACGAGCTGCGGCATCTCCACGACCACAAGCGCGGGCAGGCCGCGTACTACGACCGCCGGGTCGCGGAGGAGTTCGAGATCGAGCGACCGCGTGGCGCGCCGGCCGCGTATCGGTGGACGTTGGAAGAGAAGTTCCACCGCAGCGTCGAGCTGCTCCCCGATCTGCGGGGCCTCACCGTGGTCGACGCTTGTTGCGGGAGCGGAATGGACGCCGAGTTTCTGGCCCGCGCGGGGGCTCGTGTCCTCGCCGTCGACATCTCGCACGGATGCGTTGCACGCGCGCGGGAGCGGGCCCGCCGGCATGGCCTCGACTATCTCGCCGTCGTGGGCGACGTCGAGCGGTTGCCCCTCCGGACCGGCGGCGTCGACGTCGCCTACGCCCACGATGGCCTGCACCACCTGCGCGACCCACTCGTCGCCGTGCGCGAGCTCGCGCGGGTCGCGCGGCGGGCGGTCAGCGTGAACGAGCCGGCCGATGCGCTCGTCACGCGGGTCGCCGTGCGTCTCGGGCTGGCGCTGCGCGAGGAGGAGGCCGGCAACCCGGTGATGCGGCTGCGGCCCGCGGACGTGGCCCGGGAGCTCGAACGCGCGGGCTTTCGCGTCGCCGCGCGCCGGTACGCGCTCTACTACCGGCACCACCCGGGGCCGGTGATGGCGTTCCTGTCCCTTCGCGGAATCTTCGCCGCGTACCGCGCCGGGGTGGCAGCGGTGAACGTCGCCGTGGGGCGCCTGGGGAACAAGCTTCAGGTGACGGGCGTCAGGGATGCGGCCGCGCGAGCAGACTACGGCGCGGTCGGGACGGGCGCGGGAGCCGCCGAAGCCTCGCCCGAGGCGCATTCGGCCACGAACGACAGGAAGGCGGCTTCGAGCGCGGGGCGGGCCAGCGCGCCGTCGCGATAGGCGCGCGCCCCTTCGAGCAGGGACGCCCGCAGCGCGGGGTCTCGGGCGACGCGAAGGATGGCGTCGACGAGCGCATCCGGCCGCTCGGGAGGGATGAGCAGCGCCGCGCCGTGCGGGCCGAGCTCGCGCGCGGTCGCGCTCTCTTCGGCCACCGCCGCGACGATGGGCGTGCCGGACCTGACGTATGTGGTGAGCTTGCTCGGGAGCGCCATGTCGGTGACCGACGCCCGCTGGCTCAGCAGCAAGACGTCGGCGCCAGCCAGGGCGTCGAAGAGCTCCGCTTCCGGGAGCAAAGGACGAATCTCGATCTGAGAGATGCTTCGGGCCATGCGCTGGAGCCGCTCCCGCTGATTGCCGTCACCGATGAGCACGAAACGCAGTGGAAGGCCCCGTCGTTCCGCCAGCGCCGCCGCCTCCACCGCCGTCTCGAGACCTTGCTTCGCGCCCATGTTGCCCGCGTGAACGCAGACCACTTCGTCCGGGGCGAAGCCAGCGCGGCGCCGGGCTTCGTCGTGCGGCGGGAAGGGACGCTCCGAAAGCGGCCAGTTGCGCACGAGGCGCACGCGGTCCGGCCGGGCGCCGAGCGCCACGAGTCGCGGAGCGAATGCTTCGCTGACGACGCCCACGAGGGCGGCCTGCCGAAGCGCGTAGGTCTCGAGCAGCGCCGCCGGCCGGGCGAGCGCGCGTCCCGTCGCGCTCTGCTCCGGCGCCGCCGACACCACATCCTGCACGATGAGCCCGAACGGGACGCCGCGGGCGCTCGCCACACGGGCGGCGGCCGCCGCGCCCGCCAGTGACGGCGAGACGGCGAGCGCCAGGCCGAACGCGTCGGCGGCTCGCAGGGCGCGCCAGACCGCGGCGCCGAACGACAGCTCGAACGCCATACGCCGGAGAGCGGTGGGCCGCGCCGGAATGTAATGCCGGAGCCGGCGCACCGGGTACGGAAGGCGCGTGTCGTCGCTGTCGCGGACGCGCCACTCGGGATAGTGGGGCCGTGACGTGATCACGAGGACGTCGTGCCCGGCCGCGTGGAGGAGGTCGGCGTAGGCCCGGGCGTAGGGGCCGATTCCGGCCACTTCGGGCCAGAAGTTCACGGAAACGAGCGCGACTCTCATACGCCGTCGAGCCGCACCAGCGGCCGGATGGTCAGCAGCAGGAGACGCAGGTCGCGCGCGAAGCTCATCGTGCGCACGTAGTCCCGGTCCAGCGCCACGCGGGTGGAAGGCGGCAGCCGGTGCCGGCCGCCGACCTGCCAGGGTCCGGTCATGCCGGGGCGGACCACGAGGATGTCTTCGTCGGCTTCCGAGAGATCGCGGCGGAGGTAGGGGCGCGGCCCGACGAGGCTCATGTCGCCGCGGACGACGTTCCAGAGCTGTGGGAGCTCGTCGATGCTGGCGCGGCGGAGCAGCTTGCCGACGAGCGTGACCCGGGGGTCGCGAGCGAGCTTCTGCCGCGTCTTCAACTCGAGGGCGAGCGCGCCGTCCTCACGGAGCAGCCGCTCGAGCAGCTCCTCGGCGTCGGGGCGCATGGTCCGGAGCTTCCACATGGTGAACGGCCGGCCGTCCCGGCCCAGACGACGCGCGCCGTAGAACGCAGGCCAGCCCGAGGTCACGACCACGGCGAGCGCCGCCACTGCGATGACCGGCAGGCTCAGGAGCAGCAGGACGCTGCCCAGGGCCAGGTCGAGTGCACGCTTCCCGAAGCGGGCATACAGCGTCCGTGGCGGCGCGAGCGCCGGCGAGTCCGTTTCCCAGCGCGGCGCGGCGTCCCATGGCCGCGGCGCGTAGGGTCTTGCCGCGCGCGCCCGGCTCTCCGCGGCGGGGCGAATGGTCATCCTGACGCCTCCTTACGCGTCCGGGCTCCTCACGAGTTCGCCGCCGATTCTAGGAAGCGCGGCCGGGGGCGTGGCATCGGGCGGTTCCCTGACACGTGGGACGGCGCGCACGGAGAAGGGAGCCGGCCCTCCCGTACTTCGACGTTCGTCTCGCGCAGGAATCGGGGAATCGGCGCGCCAGGTTGCGGCCCTTCCCCGGTCGCCGCCGCGCCTGGTGCGCGGGATGATGCGTCCGTCCGTCGCCCGAAGGAAAGGAGACGTTCGTGACGCTCGCTCTCGCCATTCCCCGCCCGCGCACGCTCGTGGAACGCGTGCGCCCGATGGCGCCGGCCCTCGTGACCGGGCTCCTGTTCGCCGCCATCGGCGTGGAGCTGATGACGCTGGCGGCGTGGATGCCCGACACCGTACGCAAGTGGTGGGACCCCGACCGCTACGGCTACAGCGACTTCGACATGTTCTACCTGGACTCGAAGGCGGGTGCGCCGACAGGGCAGTACAACGTCGGCATCGCCTTTGTGATGAAGTCGCTGACCTGGCTGGACATGCGGACGGCGTACCAGGTCTACGTCGCGGTGAACTTCGCGGCGATGCTGGGCGTGGCGTATCTGGCGCAGCGGGGGGTCCGGTCGCTGCCGGCGAAGACGGCGGTCGTCCTCGGCGTGATCGCGCTTCCACAGACGCAGTGGGTGCTGCGCATCGGGCACTTCACGCCGGTGCTGGCGCTCCTGGCGCTGGGCGGCCTGCTGCTCGTGGACCGTAGGCCCATGATGGCGGGCGTCCTGTTCGGCGCGATGGCGCTCAAGCCGCAGTACCTTCCGGTCCTGTTGCTGTACCTGGTGTGGACGCGGCGCTGGCGCGCCCTCGCAGGCGTGGGGCTGGTGTTCGCGGCGCTCACAACGGTGGGGATCGCTGTCGTGGGATTCGACGGCCTGCTCACGCAGCTCCGCGGCCTGCCCCGGGCGCAGCTCGATCAGAGCGGCCTCCTCACGGGCACCCAGCAGGCGTGGCAGTACTCGTGGCAGGGCTTCCTCATCAGCGCGGGCGTCGATCCCAACCCCCTGCTCACCGCTGACCTCATGGCGCTCAGCCTCGCCTCGGTGATCCTCGTGTGGTGGAAGGGCACGCCTGCCGCTGCCAAGACGGCCGCCGCGCTCGGCATGCTGCTCCTCGTGCCGTACAGCACCTTCTACAACTGGTGCCTCATCGCCGTTCCCGGCGCCCTCCTGCTGCGTGCGGAGCTCCGCCCGTCGTGGCTCAAGCCGGTCATCGTCGTGGGCGGCGCCATCGCGGCCGCGGCCACGCAGAAGGCGACTCCGTTCCCGGCGAGCGACATGTTCGCCCCCGCCGTAACGTACGGGTTGTACTGGATCCAGCCGGCGGCTCTGCTCACGGTCTTCATCCTCGCGCTGGCCAGCCGGCGCGAGGCCGCGGCCGCGAGCTCTGCGGGCGGCGTGGCGAACGCCGCCGGGCCTGCGTGGGAGCGGCTGCGTGCGATCTTCCGAGAGCGCGCTGGGTCGCACGCGTGGTGTCGCCGGGCGGGATGGGCGGCGCTGGCAGTGGGCTCCGTCGCGGCCGGATATCTCCTGTCCGCGTTCGTCAGTCACAGCGGTCCGTTCCGCCCCGACCCCTTCGCCCGCGACGCCGTGCTGCGGGCGCTGCCGTACGATTTCCCGGCGCCGCCCCACGCGTCCATCGAGGACGCCGGCAAGGGCGAGCTGCTGCCGTATCGCGTCGAATGGACGGCGCCAGCGCCTGCCGGCGAGGTGGCCGGCGTCATCAAGCGCCGCCTGAACGACGGCAACTGGGAGATCGTGATGGACGAGAGCCGGCCGGACGGCGCGCGCCTCCGCGTCCTCCGCTACTCCGTAACCGGGAACCTCGACCTGATCGGGGAAGTGACCGTCCAGCCGGCCGGACGGGGTTCGTCCCTGAAGCTCGAGTTCACGCCGCTGCCCACGAACCGCGTCAAAGGGTACGACGAGTGGCGCCGCAGCCGGGGCCGGTAGAATCGCGCGTGACGTAGTCTTCCACGCCCTGTGCGTCTACACTGCGTTCCGCGCGGCGGAGCGAGCCGCCGGGCGCGGGAGGGACGTGTCATGGGCAAGCTGGACGGCAAGGTGGTCGTGGTGACCGGCGCGAGCCGCGGCATCGGCGCAGCGATCGCGCGGACGCTCGCCGCCGAAGGCGGTCGTGTGGTGTGTGCGGCGCGGACGCTACGCGAGGGCGAGCATCCCCTCGAGGGGTCGCTCGAGCGCACGGTGGAGGACATCCTGGCCTCCGGAGGCGAGGCGACGGCGGTGGCCGTCGACATCTCGAAGCCGGAGGAGTGCGAGCGCTTGATCGCCGAGGCCCGCAGGATCTACGGGCCGGTCGACGTGCTCGTCAACAACGCGGCGCTCACGTATTTCATCCCGGTGAAGGACTATCCGCTGAACAAGTGGCTTCGCTCGTGGGCGGTGAACTTCCATGCGCCGTTCATCCTGAGCCAACTCGCGCTCCAGGACATGATTCCCCGGCGCAGCGGCAGCATCGTCAACATTTCCTCGGCCGCGGCTATCGGGCCGGGACGCGGGCCGTACCGTGACGCTCCCATGGGGATCGGCGGGACCTGCTACGGCGCCGAGAAGGCGGCGCTCGAGCGCTTCACCCAGGGGCTCGCGGCCGAGGTGTATCAGTACGGCGTCTCCGTCACCTGTGTCTCGCCGTCGCAGGTCGTGCCGACACCGGGGACCGTGTTCCACCGCCTAGTCCGCGGCCTCGACGACCCGCGCGGCGAGCCGCCAGAGCTGATGGCGAAGGCGGTACTGCTGCTGGCGACGGAGCCCCTCGACCGCGTCACCGGCAGGGTCACGTACAGCCAACAGATCCTGAAGGAATTCGGCTGGATCGAGGAAGCCCGCGGGACGGGCGTCGACCCCGACCGTCCGGGTTCGGGGTACAGCCAGATCTAGGCGGCGCGTTTGCGTTGCAGGGCCTGCTGAAGCGCGCCGCGGGCGGCCAACGCCAGCAGCGCCCGGACGACCCTGGGGCTGAACTGCGTGCCCGCGTGCGCGGCGATCTCGGTGACGGCCTCGTCCAGTGATCGGGCGCGTCGGTATGCGCGGTCGCTGGTCATGGCGTCCAGGGCGTCCGCGACGGCGACGATGGCGGCGGCCTCCGGGATGTCTTCGCCCGCGAGACCGTCGGGGTAGCCATCGCCGTCCCAGCGCTCGTGATGGTGCCGGGCGACCATGGCGGCGAGGCGGAAATCGGGCGAGCCCGCCAGGAGTTCGCTTCCCCACACCGTGTGCTGCTGGATCAGACGGCGCTCGATGGGCGTGAGGGGTCCGCGCCGGCTGAGCACGAGATCGGGCACCCGCACCTTCCCGATGTCGTGCAGCGCCGCCGCCAGCCCCAGCTCGTGGGCCTCCGCCCGCGAGTATCCGAGCTCGCGCGCCAGCAGCTCGGCGACGGTGCGAATGTTCTGCAAATGCAGGCCCGTCACCTGGTCGCGGGCCTCGGCGACGGACGCCAGCATCATGACGGTCTGCTCCCGAAGCTCCGCGTTGCGGCGCGAGGCCGCGCGCAGGCTGTCCATGAGCCGTTCGGCATGGAACATCGCGACGACGCCCTCGGCGACGGTGCGCAGCAGCCGCAGCGCCGCGTCGTCGAAGGCGTGAGGGCGTAGGCTGCCCACGGAGAGCACACCCGAGAGTTCGCCTCGCCACGTGAGGGGGATGGTCGCCGCGGAGCGGATGCCCCCGGCTGCGAGGATCTGACGCTGGCGCTCCGACAACCGCGGGTCGTGGGCCGGGTCCTCGAACACGACCGGCCTACACGTTCGGCGGAGCTCGTCCATGATCGGCCCGCCCGGCTCCATCGTCCATGCGCTCACCAGGGCGGGATCGAACGTCGCCGCTGCGCTGCGCGCGATGGGCCGGTCGGTCTCCGGGTCCCACCAGTAGATGTCGATGGCCTCCATCCCCGTGATGGCAATGAGCTGGCGTGCCACCAGGTCGAGTTTGTCCCGAAGGGGGTCCTGCGCCGTCAGCAGTCGCACGACCGTCTCGGCCAGCCGCGTGGCCGACGCTCCGTCGAGCGCTCGGTCGGCGAAGGGGACGACGTCGCCGGAGGCGCTACGCAGCGCCGGCTCTTCAACGAAGTACAGCGCCGCGGAGGCGTTCGGGCCTTCTCCGAGCCGTTGCGGGAGGATTGTCGCGGCGACGGTCGAGTTGTCGGGGCGGACGAGCGTGCAGCGGAAGGGTCTCGAACGTGTGGACCTCCGCGACGCACGCAGCCAGGCGCGCAGTCGGCGCAGGTCGCGGGCTTGAAGGCAGGGTAGCGGTCGTCCGAGCGCTTCAGCCGCCGCCCACCCGGTGAGGCGGGCCGCCGCCTCGTTCCAGAAGGTCACCACGCCGTCGGGTTCGACGACGACGATCGCAATCGGCGCGCCGGCGACGAGGTCGCGCCAGGGCTGTCCGGCGCGGGTTCGAGGAAGGCGCGCGGACATGTCGGCAACTCCCGGTAGAAGTATCGGCCGACGGACGTGGCGGGTGAAGTGGCGGTTACCGGAGACTCTTCGGGAAACGCGTCGTGAAGTCGAGGACGCGCCACGAGCGGGGCCGGATGCGGATGCGCACCTGCCGCTGGACCCGCTCCCGCATGCGCGCGAGGTACGCGTCCGCCAGGGGCCCGAGGAAGCGCGTCACGATCTCGGGGTACTCGGGCGCCATGCCGTCCGTCTCTTCAAGCACGGCGTCGCCTTCGACGAGCAGGACGTGGTAGGGAGGGGCGGAGGTGTCGATGGTGAACGCCACCTTCGGCCTCCGGGCGAGGCGCCGCACCTTGTCGGCGCGAGGGCCCGTCACGACCACGAACTCGCCGCCCGCGTACCGCCACCAGACGGGCACGACGTACGGCTGGTCGTGGGGGCCGACGTACGCGAGGCGCATCAAATTCGCGCTCTCGATGAGCTCGCGGGCGACGGGGTCGTCTTCCAGGCGCACAGCGTCGCCATCGTACCCCGCGGGGCGCCGAAGGGGAATCGCTCCGAGTACTCAGCCGCCGGCGAGGCCGAGGTCCTGGTCCTTGTACTGGAGCTCGTAGAGCCGGTAGTAGACGCCGCGGCGGGCCAGGAGCTCGGCGTGCGTGCCCGTTTCGGCGACGCGGCCCCTGTGCAGCACGATGATGCGGTCGACGTGACGAATGGTGTTCAGGCGGTGGGCGATGATGATGGACGTGCGGCTCGCTGTCACCCGGCGGATGCTCTCCTGAATCGACGCCTCGGTCTCCGGGTCGATGCTGGCGGTGGCCTCGTCCATCACCAGCACGATCTCGGGGTCGAAAGCGGCGACGCGCGCGAGCGCCAGGAGCTGCTTCTGCCCGGTCGAGAGGTTGGTGCCCCGTTCGGCGAGCACGGTGTCGTAGCCATTACGCATCTTCATGATGAAGGCGTCGGCGCCCACCAGCCTCGCCGCCGCCCGGACCCGCTCGGGCGAGATGGAGGTGTCCCGCAGGCGGATGTTCTCCTGCACGGTGTCGGTGAACAGGAAGGGGTCCTGCAGGACGACGCCGACATGGCGGCGGAGCTCCCGCTGCGGGACGGCGGTGATGGGCACGCCGTCGACGAGGATCTGGCCGCGCTGCACGTCGTAGAACCGGCTCAGGAGGCTCATCAGCGTCGACTTGCCGGCGCCGGTGGCGCCCACGATAGCCACCTTCTCGCCCGGGGCGATGGTGAACGACACGTCCTGGAGCACCCAGTGCTCGTTCTCGTACGCGAACCAGACGTTGCGGAACTCGATCTGGCCCCGGACGCGCTCCAGGCGCACAGGCGCGGGCGGGTCGGCCACCTCCTCGGGTTCATCGAGGACGCCGAAAATGCGCTCCGAGGACGCCATCGCCTGCTGGAGGGTGGTGTACCGATCCGAGAGGTCTCGGATGGGCCAGTAGAAGCGCTGCATGTACTGAATGAAGGCGACGAGCGTCCCGAGCGACAGCGCCTCCTGCACGACGCGTCCGCCGCCGTACCAGAGGATGGTCCCCGTCGTGACGGCGCCGAAGAGCACGACGGTGGGTTCGAAAATGGCGTACCAGCCCAGCACCCGCAGGTTGGCGTCGAGCAGGCCGCGGTTCCGTTCGTCGAAACGCCGCAGGTTCTCCCGCTGGCGGTTGAAGAGCTGCACGACCGCCATGCCCGAGATGTTCTCGTTGAGGTAGGCGTTGATGCGGGCCAGCCACGACCGCTGTTCGCGGTAGCCCTCGCGTTGCGTGAAGGCGAAGTACCGGACCGCGAGGATCAGCGGCGGGAGGAACAGGTACATCACGAGCGCGAGCCGCCAGTCGAGCACGGCCAGCACGACGACGATGGCGCCGATCATCAGGAGGTTGGACAGCGTCTCGACGACGCCCTGCGAGAGTACGCGTTCCAGCGTCGCGATATCGTTCGTCAGCCTCGTGACGAGGCGGCCCACGGGGTTGCGGTCGAAGAACGCGATGGCCATGCGCTGCAGATGCGCGAAGAGCTGCAGGCGCATGTCCATCATCGCCCGCTGGCCGACGTAGGTCATGAGCACCGTCTGGGCGTACCGCATGACGAAGATGGCCGAGAGGACGCCGAGGTACGCCGCCACCAGCGACCCGAGCCTGTCGGTCCGCCCCTTCGCGATCTGTTCATCGATCGCGTACCGCACGATGAGCGGGCCCACGATCTCGAGTCCGGATACCGCGAGCAACATCACGAGGGCGGCCGCGATGGGCCAGACGTAAGGGCGGAGATAGCCGGCCAACCGGCGCAAGAGGCGCGTGTCGTAGATGCGCCCGAGAACCTCGCGTTCGTCGAAGGCGGCGGTGGTCATGCCGGGCGCTCTCCTTCCATCGCTTCGGTCTCCTGTTCTTCGGCTTCGATCTGCTCGGCGAGCAGTTGCCGCCGGTAGAGGCGGGCGTACACACCGTTCAGGCGCAGGAGCTCCTCGTGGGTCCCCGCCTCCGCGATGGCCCCGTCCTCGAGAGCGACGATGAGGTCGGCCGACGCCACGGTCGAGGTCCGGTGGGCGATGAGGATGGTCGTGCGCCGCTCGATGAACGCGCGCAGGCGGCGCAGGATCTCCTCCTCGGTGTGCGTGTCCACGTGGGCGAGGGCGTCGTCGAGGACGAGGACGGGCGGGTCTTTGAGCAGCGCGCGGGCCAGCGCGGCGCGCTGCTTCTGTCCGCCGGAGAGGGTCACCCCGCGCTCGCCGATCATGGTGTCGAGGCCCCCGGGAAGCTGCGGGAGGTCGTTGACGAGCTGCGACGTCTCCACCGCCTGCAGAAGCAGGTCCTCGGGCGGGTCGGGACGGCCGAAGGCGATGTTCTCCCGTAGCGTCTCGGAGAACAGGAAAGACTCCTGCGGCACGAAGCCGATGGCGGCCCGCAGGTCCGCCAGCGAGAGCTCCCGAAGATCGACGCCGTCGAGCGTGATCTGGCCCTCCCAGGGGTCGTAGAGCCGCACGAGCAGATGCGCGAGCGTCGTCTTGCCGGCTCCCGTGGCGCCGACGATGGCCACGGTCGCGCCCGCCGGAATCACGAGGTCGATGTCCCGCAGCACGGGACGACCGGGCAGGTACCCGAACGTGACCCGCCTGAATTCGATGTCGCCGCGGACCCGCTCGAGACGCGTCGGCGTGCGCGGCTCGCGCACGGCGGGGCGCGTCGTCAGCACGTCGGCGATGCGGCGCATGGAGGCCGTGCCCTGC
>DATLZC010000316.1:0-3394 GCA_035574215.1 Dehalococcoidia bacterium
CTCGGCGACGTACGCCATCTCCGGCGTGATGACGCCGCGGCGGGCGTGGTACATCTGCGTGTTGGGCCCCGTCTCGGAGACTGTCATGCGGTTCATCCGTGACCTCCCGTGATGCTACCCGGCGGCGACCGGCCGCCAGAACCGGTAGAAGTGGTGCACCGGCCCGTGTCCACGGCCGACCGGATAGGCCGCCTGCAATGCCTTCGTGACGTACGACTTCGCGAGGGCCACCGCCTTCTTTGGCTCCTCCCCGCGGGCGAGGGCGGCGGCGATGGCGGACGCGAAGGTGCACCCCGTGCCGTGGTCGTTCGTCGTGTCCACGCGGCCGGCCGCGAACTCGTGGAAGCCCGAGCCGTCGTAGTACAGGTCCGTCGCCGGCCCGGCGCGGTCACCGCCTGTCACGACCGCGATGCGCGCTCCCATCTCGACGAGCGCGCGGGCCGCCTCGCGGACGTCGTCCCACGTCTCGACCGGCCTGCCGACGAGCGCCGCCGCCTCGTGCGTGTTCGGCGTGACGACGAGCGCGCGCGGGATGAGAAGCCGCCGGTACGCCTCGATGGCGTCCTCCCGGAGGAGGCGGTGGCCCGACTTGGAGATCATCACCGGGTCCACCACGAGGTTCGTCACCTCCCAGCGGGCGGCGCGGTCGGCGACCACCTCGACGATCTCGGCGTTGGCGAGCATGCCCGTCTTCCAGGCGTCGGCGCCGATGTCGGCCATGACGGCGTCGATCTGTTCGGCGACGAAGGACGCGGGGGCCTCGTGGATGGCGGTGACCCCGAGGGTGTTCTGGGCGGTGAGCGCGGTGATCGCGGATGCGCCGTACACGCCCAGCGCCGCGAACGTCTTCAGGTCGGCCTGAATGCCCGCGCCGCCGCCGGAATCGGACCCGGCGATGGTGAGCGCGCGCGGCACGCGGGCGACGGGCGCGACGGTCATCGCGGCTCCTCTCGAAACACAATCACGCCGTCCCGGGAAGGACGGCGTGTGGTGTGGCTCTCTGCGGCAGGCTGGCAGTCGCCTGCGCGCGCTTCCCTCCGCCGGCATTACCCGGGTCAGGTTCAGCGGTCGCCCCGCGTTGCGGTCGGGGCCTCTCAGCCCGGCCGGCCCTTCGCACGAAGGGCACCCGAGCTCCCGCGGCCTCCCGCCGAGCATGGCGGGCTCGATTGGTAACCTCGGTCTCAGTCTACGGGCGCTTCCGCGACGGCGTCAACCGCGAGCCGCAGGCGATGGACGGCCGCCTCGGGACGCTGCTATGCTCGCGCCGGACATGGCCCTGTATCGCTCCATCCCCACGCTGAGCGAGGAGATCCGGGCCTGGCGCGAGGGACATCGCGTCGTCGCGGGCGTCGACGAGGTCGGCCGCGGGCCCATCGCCGGGCCGGTGGTCGCCGCCGCCGTCGTCCTCGACCCCGAGCGCGCCCGCGAGTGGTGGTCCGACCTGCGCGATTCGAAGCAACTCTCCCCGTCCCAGCGTGAGCGCCTCGCCGCCCTGATCCGGGACGAGTGCGCATGGGCCGTCGGCGTCGCCTCGCACGACGAGGTCGACGCTGCGGGCATCGTCGAAGCGACGCGGCGGGCGATGCGCCGGGCGCTGGCGACGCTCCCTCTCGCGCCGTCGTTCGTCATCACCGACGCGCTCCCGCTGCCGGAGACCGGCCTGCCCCAGCGGCCGCTGACCCATGGCGACGCCCTCAGCCTCTCGGTTGCGGCGGCGTCCATCGTCGCGAAGGCGCACCGGGACCGGCTCATGTGCGAGAGCCACGCGGCCTGGCCCGCGTACGGCTTCGAGCGGAACAAGGGGTACGGCACGGTGGAGCACCTGCGGGCGCTGGCGGAGCACGGCGTCTGTCCCATCCATCGCCGCAGCTTCGCGCCCGTCGCCGCGCGGCTCGAAGGCGCCTGGGGGTGAGGGCGTTGGGCTCGCGCCGCGCGCTGGGCGCCTTCGGCGAGCGGGTCGCCGCCGCGCATCTCGAGGCCAAGGGGTACGTCATCCTCGACCGGAACTACCGTCGGCGCGACTGCGAGATCGACCTCATCGCCGAGAAGGACGGCGTCGTCGCCTTCGTCGAGGTGAAGACGCGGCGCGGCGCGTCCATGGGCACCGCGATCGAGGGCATCTCGGAGACGAAGGTTCAGCGCCTCCTGCGGGGCGTCGAGCGGTACGGGTACGAACACCCCGGCCTCGCTCCCGACCGGCGGATCGACATCATCGCCATCGACCTGGCGCCCGACGGCCGCGTGCTCTCGGTCGAGCACATCGAGGGCGCCGTCGTCCGGTAGCGGGCCGCGGAGGGCTCGCGATGTACAATCGCCGCGCACGGGCGGTAAGATGTGGGCGCCGCAGGGGTCGCCGGAGTCACCCGGAAGGAGCGAGACGATGCGCAGAGTAGCAGTGGTCGGCGCGGGCATGACGCGCTTCGGGAAGTGGCTGGACCGCAGCCTCAAGGACCTGGGCCGGGAGGCCGTGGAGGCCGCCATGAAGCAAGCCGGCGTCCAGAAGGAGCAGATCGAGGCGGCGGTGGTCGGCAACGCGACGGCGGGGCTCATCACGGGCCAGGAGATGGTCAAGGCGCAGGTGATCCTGCGCGAGATGGGCTTCGGCGACATCCCGATGATCAACACCGAGAACGCCTGCGCCAGCTCGTCGACGGCGTTCCACCTGGCGTGGCTGTACGTGTCCTCGGGGCTGTACGACGTGGTCCTCGCCCTCGGGGTCGAGAAGCTCTACCACGAGGACAAGCGCCGCAGCTTCCAGGCCATCGGCGCGGCCGTGGACGTGCAGCAGGTGATGGAGATGCTGAAGGCGGCGGCCGCGCGGGGCCGTGAGGGCGGCGACGGCGCCGCGCAGGAAGCAGGTAAGGGCGCCGGCGAGAGCCGCTCGATGTTCATGGACTTCTATGCTGCGGCGGCGCGCGAGCACATGAAGCGCTACGGCACCACGCCCATCCAGTTCGCGAAGGTCGCGGTCAAGAGTCATTTCAACGCCTCGCTCAACCCGTACGCGCAGTACCGCGAGCGCTACACCATCGAAGACATCCTGAACTCGCCGATGGTCGCCGAGCCGCTCACGCGGCTCATGTGCTCGCCCATCGGCGACGGCGCGGCGGCGCTCATCCTGTGCTCCGAAGAGAAGGCGCGGCAGTTCACGACGAAGCCAGTCTGGGTCACCGCGTCCGTGCTCGGCTCCGGGAAGGACCGCGCGCCGGGCGAGCCGGGCGTCACGACCCGCGTGGCCCGGAAGGCGTACGAAATGGCCGGCGTGGGCCCCGAAGACCTGGACGTCATCGAGCTGCACGACGCCTCGGCCCCGGCCGAGATCATCGAGTACGAGGAGCTGGGCCTGTGCAAGGTGGGCGAAGGGGGCCGGCTCATCGACGAGGGCGTGACGGAG
>DATLZC010000317.1:0-3591 GCA_035574215.1 Dehalococcoidia bacterium
ATCGACCCCTGGTTCCTGCGGAAGATGGCCAACATCGTCGCCATGGAGCGGCGCCTGCTCGCGGAGCCGCTCACCCCGGAGCTCCTCCGGGCGGCCAAGCGGATGGGCTTTTCTGACGAGCAGATCGCCACGCTGGCCGACCGCTTGCCCGAGCAGGTGCGTGAACTGCGGCAGCGCTGGGGCATCCGCCCGGTGTACAAGATGGTCGACACCTGCGCGGGCGAATTCGAGGCCGCGACGCCGTACTTCTACAGCACCTACGAGGAGGAGAACGAGGCGACGCCGCGGCCGGGCGACAAGGCGCTGGTCATCGGCAGCGGGCCCATCCGCATCGGACAGGGGATCGAGTTCGACTACGCGTCGGTGCACGCGTCGTGGGCGTTGCGGGACGCCGGCTATCAGGCGGTCATGGTCAATTCGAACCCCGAGACTGTGTCGACGGACTTCGACACGAGCGACCGGCTGTATTTCGAGCCCCTGGACGAAGAGGCGGTGCGGGACATTCTCGAGAACGAGGCCGGCAACGGCGCCGAGGGAGGCGGCGAGCCGCCGCCGTCCATCGTGCAGTTCGGCGGCCAGACGGCGGTGAACCTGGCGTCCCCGCTGCACAACGCCGCCATGCCCATCATCGGGTCGAGCGCGGAGGCCATCGACCTGGCGGAAGACCGGCGACGGTTCGAGCAGTTCCTCGCCGGGCTGGGCATCCCCCAGCCGCCGGGCGCGGGCGTCCACAGCGTCGAGGAAGCGCTCAACACCGCGCAGGTCATCGGCTACCCGGTGCTCGTGCGCCCCAGCTACGTCCTGGGCGGGCGGGCGATGGAGATCGTGCAGAACGCGGGCGAGCTCATCCGCTACGTCACGGCGGCGGCCGAGGTCGGGCGAGGCAAACCCATCCTCATCGATAAGTACCTCGAGGGGAAGGAGGTCGAAGTCGACGCCATCTGCGACGGCGAGACGGTGCTCGTTCCCGGCATCATGGAGCATATCGAACGCGCGGGCGTGCACTCGGGCGACTCCATGGCCGTGTATCCGGGGGTGCACCTCACGCCCGAGGAGAAAGCCACGATCGTCGACTACACCACCCGCATCGGTCTCGCCCTCAACGTGCGGGGGCTGATGAACGTCCAGTACGTCATCTACCCCGACGCGTCGGGCCGGTCGGAGGTGTTCGTGCTCGAGGTCAACCCGCGGGCCAGCCGGACGGTGCCGTTCCTGTCGAAGGTGACCGGCGTGCCGATGGTGCGGCTCGCCGTGAACGTGATGCTCGGCCGCTCCCTCCGAGAGCAGGGGTACGAGGGAGGGCTGTGGCCCGAGCGCAAGCTCGTAGCGGTGAAGGCGCCCGTCTTCTCGATGGCCAAGCTCATCGGGGTCGACACCTACCTCGGGCCCGAGATGAAGTCGACCGGCGAGGTGATGGGCATCGACGTGGCGTTCGGGCCGGCGCTGGCGAAGGCGCTGCTGTCGTCCGAGCTCGCGCTCCCGCCCGGGGGCGGCGTGCTGCTGAGCATCGCCGACCGGCACAAGCCGGAGGCGGTGCCCATCGTCCGCGAGCTCGCGGCGGCCGGCTTCAGTCTGTACGCCACCGAGGGCACCGCCGACATGATCCGGGCCATCGGGCTGCCGGTGAAGATGGTGACCAAGCGCCTGTCGGAAGGCCACCCCAACGTCCTCGACGTCATTCACGACGGCTCCGTGGCGTGCGTCATCAACACGCCGGAGGGAGGGCAGACGACCACCATGCGGGACGGGTTCCACATCCGGCGCGCCGCGGCCGAGCGGCGCATCCCCTGCTTCACCTCCATCGACACGGCCCGCGCCGCCGTCGAGGCGTTCCTGCTGGGCGAACAGCCGTACAGCGTCCGCCCGCTGCGCGACTACCTGGCGGCGCGGCCGTAGGCGAGGCCTCGTGGAAGCGGCGTTCCTGCGGGTCACCGAGACCGAGCGCCTGTACGGCCGAACCTTCGTCACGTGGTTCGCCGGGCCGGGCATTGTCCGCGGCGCCTCCCCGGGGCAGTTCGTCATGCTGCGCTGCGCGGACCTGTCGGCGAAGGCGCTCGCGGAGCGGCCGGAGGGGCCGTTCCAGGGTTCCGACCTCGCGCACGATCCGCTCCTGCCGCGCCCGATGAGCATCCACCGCGTCCGGGAACGGGACGGCGGCGTCGAGTTCGCCGTCCTGTACGACGTCGTGGGACGGGGCACCGAATGGCTGGCCCGCCGCCGGCCGGGCGACCTCGTGTACGGGTGGGGCCCGCTGGGCCGGGGGTTCGCCGTGGGACGCGCGTCGCGCCACCTGCTGCTCGTGGCGGGCGGGATCGGCGTCGCGCCGCTCGTCTGGCTCGCCGAGCAGGAGGTGGCGCGCGGCCGGAACGTCACGCTGGTGGCGGGCGGACGGAGCGCAGAGCACATCTTCCCCGCGCGGCTGCTGCCTCCCGAGGTCGAGCTCGTCGTCACCACCGAGGACGGCAGCGCCGGCCGCCAGGGCCTCGCCACCGACGCCTTCGCGGAGCTGCTCGAGTGGGCCGACCAGGTCTTCGCCTGCGGGCCCAACGCGATGTTCGAGGCCATGGCGCGCATCGTGCGGGAGCGGCGGGTGCGGCGCTCGGTCCAGGTCCTGCTTGAGGAACGCATGGGCTGCGGGACGGGCATCTGCTACGGGTGCGCCGTCGAGACCCGGAAGGGCATGCGCCTCGTGTGCAAAGACGGCCCGCGCTTCGACCTGCGCGACCTCTGGTGACGGGCTCGTGGGCCAAACGCCCCTGTCGGCGTCATAGCCCCGGACGGTAGGCTGGGGTGTGCGAGCGCAACGCTTTTCCCTCACCTCGCCCGCAGTGATCTTCGTGGGCGTCCTCGCGGGGACGGTCGTCCTCGGCTGGCTCGCCATGATGGCGTGGATGGTGGCCGCGCACGGCATCGGCATGGGGATGCACGGCGGCCGCAGCACCGTGAACGACCCCGCCGTGGTGGCGACGGGCAGGGAGGTCACCGTGGAAATGCGCGACTTCGCGTTCCAGCCGGGTAACCTCGAGGCGCCGCTGGGCGCAACCGTCACCTGGGTGAACCGCGACGCCGCCCCTCACGACGCCACCGCCGACGACGGAAGCTGGAAGACCGAGCGGCTCGACCGCGGCGAACGCGGGTCCGTGACCTTCGACCGCCCGGGCGAGTACTTCTACTACTGCTCGATCCATCCGTCGATGCAGGCCCGGCTCATCATCAGGGCCGACTGACGCCTCCTCCTGCCGGTCGCAGGCGCCCTCGAGCCGGATGAGGGCATCGCGAAGCGGCGACCCGCGGAAGTCCGATGAACCCCGGCGCCTCCGCTGTCGTATTCTTGGCGGAGAACGGGGCGCCAACGTGGAGGGCGACATCCGGAGCCGCGTCGGGCCGATAGTTCATGGGATGGCTCCGCAGTCCGCCCTTCGCACGAGGGGCGGCGGCCCAGGTTTCAGGCGAGCCCGTACCGTTTCGATGCTGGCGAGAGATAAACCTTTCGAGAACGCCGTGCCACACGCCGACCTCGGGGAGATGGTCCTGGCGCCGGATGCGCACTTGACCGAGGCGGAGCTGGTCGAGTCGGCGAAGCGGCTCGAC